>JANOAY010000946.1:0-5012 GCA_031411375.1 Pedosphaera sp.
CCTCAAAGGCAAATACGCCCTCGGCGCATTCAACGTGAACAACATGGAACTCATCCAGGCCATCGTCGAAGCCTGCGAAGAGGAAAAAGCCCCGCTCATCCTGCAAATCTCCAAGGGTGCGCGCCAATACGCCAATCCCGTCTATCTCAAGAAGCTCATCGAGGCCGCCGTCAGCCTCTCGAACATTCCCATCGCCGTTCACCTCGACCACGGCGATTCCTTCGAGCTGTGCAAGGAGTGCATTGATGAAGGTTTCACCAGCGTGATGATTGACGCCTCGCACGATCCGTTCGAGAAGAACGTGGAAATCTGCCGCAAGGTCGTGGACTACGCGCACAAGCATAACTGCGTGGTCGAAGGCGAACTCGGCATGCTCGTCGGCGCGCAGCACGACGACGGCGAAGAAGGCGGCCACTACTCCAAGGGCGGCGCGTACACGCACCCCGAGGAAGCGGTGCAATTCGTGAAGCAGTCCGGCGTGGACTCGCTCGCCGTCGCGATTGGCAACTCGCACGGCGCTTACAAATTCAAAGGCGAGCAACATCTCGACCTCGAGCGCCTCAAGGCCATCAAGAAGGCGCTCCTCGACGCGGGCATGGGCGACTACCCGCTCGTGCTCCACGGTGCCTCCAGCGTGCCGAAGGAAATCGCGCAGGAGATCAACAAGTATGGCGGCGCGATGGGCGAAGAAACCGCCGGCGTGCCCGAGGCCGACATCGAAATTGCGCGCCGCATCGGTTGCACGAAGGTGAACATCGATACCGACCTGCGCATGGCCATGACTGCCGCCATCCGCAAGGTGTTCGCGACCAACCCGAAGGAATTCGATCCGCGCAAGTATCTCGGACCCGCCCGCACTGCGGTGAAGGAACTCGTGCGCCACAAAGTGCGCGACGTCCTCTGCTGCGCCGGACACGCGTTCGACTAAATCCAGCTACTGAACGCGAAAGGCCGCTCCGTGAGGAGCGGCCTTTTTGATTTCTGGAACGGACTACGGTTCGCGCAGGCGGAAGAATTGCGCGCCGTTAGTGGCGGGCAAGGTCGTCGGATTCGCGCTGCCGCTGGGCGCGGCGGTCCAGTTACTCCCGCTCACGTTCGGGCTTTGTTCCAGGAACCAGCCGAAGGTGGGAGGAGTCCATGAAAGGTTGAGGGTTGAGGGTGGTGAGTGGAGCGAGACGGAAAGCACTGGCTGGCTCACCACGCTAGTCTCGGTGGCAAACGGGCCGCCAGCAAAGGCCGTGTCCACGGCTTGCACGCTCCAATAGACAGTCTGTCCGTTGGTCAGGCCGGTGAGCGGAAGGCGGTGGCGCAGCATGGCGTTGCCCATCGCCGGCACGCGGCGGAAACCGTTGGTGGCATTGACGTGCGCGGAGAGAAGATCGTTTCCGCCGGGCGTGGTGCCGGCGCGGACGTTGTAGGTGAGTCCGCTGGCAGGCGTCTGACCGTCGGTGGCGAAATTCCACGAGAGCATCACGGCGTTCGTGGTGGTGGTCATGGCCAGGCCGGTGGGCGCGCTGGGCGGGGTGTTGGTGATGGGAGTGTTGTTCCGCAAAATCTGTTGCGGATTACCTGACAGAAAAAGGTCGAGGCGGCCGTCGTTGTCGTAGTCACTCCACGCTGCGGTGGCGGCATGGGATGCGGCAGCAGCTCCGGTCAGACCGGGCGCGACAGTGACCGTCACATTGGTGAACCCGGCGACCGTGTTCCGCCACAGTTGGGGTGAATTTCCCCTCATGAGGAGATCGAAGCGACCGTCGTTGTCGTAATCACCCCACGCCACCGAGTTGAAGTAAGTCCCCGACCATTCGGGCGCGACCGAGGCGGTGACATTCGTGAATCCGCTGCCCGTGTTCCGCCACAATTGGATGACGGCGTCGTTCGAGTTCCCGTCGAAACCTGTGATGATGAAGTCCAACCTCCCGTCATTGTCGTAATCAGCCCAGGCGACTGAGGAGTTGTTCAGTGGCGGCAGGCCGGGCACGGCTGCGGCCGTCACCTCTGCGAACCCATTGCCCGTGTTCCGCCACAACTGGGAATAGCCAGATCCCGCGAGGATGAAGTCGAGTCGTCCATCGTTATCGTAATCGCCCCAAGCCACCGAGCTGAACAGGACTCCCGGCAAACCGGGCGCCACGGTGGCGGTCACATTGGAAAACCCGCCGCCCGTATTGCGCCACACTTGGGAGATGCCCTGCCGGTCATCGTAGACCGTGAATCCAGCGATCACGAAGTCCAGCCGCCCGTCATTGTCGTAGTCTCCCCACGCCACCGAGCCATAGCCAACGCCCAGCAGGCCGGGCGCGACGGTGGCCGTCACGTTGGTGAATCCGCTGCCCGTGTTCCGCCAGATCTGGGAAATCCCGTAGTCAAAGGCGGGATTCAAAACGCCCGTGATGAGCACGTCCAGCCGCCCGTCGTTGTCGTAATCACCCCACGCCGCTGCACTCGCATAGACTTCGGGCAGCCCGGGCGCGACCGTGGCCGTCACATTCGTGAACCCGCTGCCCGTATTGCGCCAGAGTTGAGCAGCATAATACATGTTAGGTTCGCCATCTTCTGCTGAATAGGCTGTAAACGACCCCGTGACAAGGAAGTCCAGCCGTCCGTCGTTGTCGTAATCGGCCCAGGTCACCGAGCTCTCGGCCATTCCCGGCAGACCGGGCGCGACCGTGGCGGTCACGTTCGTAAAGGTCGGATCGGCTGCGTGCACGGTTGCGGCACAAGCGACGAGCGCAGTTATGGAAACGAGCGTCGCGATTTTACGGATACATTTTTTCATGACTGGTGAGGATTCAACCACGGCCACCGGCAGCGAAGAAGCCCAACGTCCGGGTGGAAACTACGTAGGGCGAACCCCGAGGGCTTGCGTCCCCAGGCATCGGAGCAGCGGACCGCCGAGTCCGCTGTTCGTGTTCGTGGGAACAACGGGTAGTTCTGAACCCGACGGCTACACCGGACATGGCTGTCCGGTGCTCCTTTCGATTTGCGCGCGTCAACTTCTCCCGCTGGCACACTTCGTTGTGTCGCGTTGACACAGCTTTTACGCCCGCCAGCGGTTTCACCCCATGAAATCAGGCCATTTCTTGGGGTCAGGACGCTGGCATTCGCCGTGCATTTAGCCTCTCGAACTTTAACGAAAGGAAAACTATGTCACTGATTCGATGGCAAAAGTCTGAACCGAATGTCTGGGCGGTCCCGAGCTTCGCGACGCTCCATGACGAAATCAATCGCGTCTTCGGCGCGCATCGCTCGCTGCAAAGCGCGCCGCCCGCCGTGGACTTCTACGAGGACCGCGACCAGCTCGTGCTGAAAGCCGAGCTGCCCGGCGTGAACCGCGAAGACCTCGACCTCTCGCTGCACGACGGCGTGCTGACGCTGGCGGGCGAGCGTCGCGAGGAGAAGACGTTCGAGAACGCCGAGGTGCATCGCTCCGAGCGGTTCCTCGGGAAATTCCAGCGCAGCTTCACCCTGCCCGCCGCCGTGGACGCCGCGAAAGTCCAGGCCTCGTTCAAGGACGGCATCCTGACCGTGACCCTGCCGAAGGCCGAGACCGCGAAACCGAAACAGATCGAAGTGAAGGAGTAATTGAAACCCGGCGGGCGGGCGCGCGGACCTTCCAGTGCGCTCCGTCCGCCAGCAAAAATCATCAACGGAGAAAAAATTATGAACGCAGTCGCAGAACAAACCAAGCAGTGCCGCACCGCCGCCGAACTTCCGTTCGTCGCGCCCGAGGTGAACATCTACGAAACGGAGAAGAGCTTTGTGCTCCAGGCCGAACTGCCCGGCGTGAACAAAAGCGGCCTCGAAGTGACGCTCGAAGGCAGCACGCTGACCTTCACGGGCCGCCGCAGCGAAGCGCCGGTCGTCGGCACGCCACTTTATCGCGAGACGCGTCCGCTGAACTACCGCCGGTCGTTCGAGCTGGACCCGTCGATTGACACGAGCAAGATCGCTGCGGAAATCCAGCAGGGCGTCCTCACGCTCACGCTGCCGAAAGCCGAGCGCGTGCAGCCGCGGCGCATCGAGATCAAGTAAGGATTGTTTGTTGAGGGAGTGAGCAGGGAGCGCGGGGATTTATCTCCGCGCTCCTTTCACGTTGCCGGCACGAACTTCTGCAGGACCAGCGCGAGGACAAAGCAACCGGCAAAGACGATGCCCATCTCGCGCGGCTGATCCACCACGGCCAGCAAGTCCACCCAGCAAATGCCCGCGAGCAATCCGCCCACCGCGCGCGGCACGTTACGCGGCTCGACCCACACGCTCCGCAGCGTCCGCACCGTCCAGAGCACAAACACCGCGCCGATGAGCAGTGCGGGTTGAAACGATTCGCGATCATTGACCAGCAGCGCGAGCACGGGCGGGAGAATGAGCAGCAATTGCGGCCAGTGTTGAATCACCACGCCCGTCGCCTCTTTCCGCGCGAGATAGCTCAGGCCCACGATGTAGGCCGCCAGCGCCAGACCGCTCCACATCGCAAGACCGGTCACGCCCGTCACCGCCGCCGAGGACGCCGTGAGGTAAAGCAGCAACCGGCACAGCGCCATGAGCAGCGGCGAGAACGTCACCACCTTGTGCAACCAGTCGTAGAGCAGAATGCTCGCGGCCAGCAGCAAGCCAAAAATCGCCGTGGAAAATCCGAAGAGAAACATCAGCGCCGTGCCCGCAGCGAGCATCGTGAGGCCCAACCGCCACACGCTGCCGCGCGAAATCGCGCCCGACGGAATGGGCCGCTCGCGCCGGTATTCCGCGTCGAACTCCGCGTCGAACGCGTCGTTCAAATACATCCCGCCCAGGTAGAGCAGCGTGGCCCCGCCGCACAGCACCGCGAAACGATTCCAATCACCACCGCCGCCGAGCAGCCACCCCGCGAGACAGTTCGACCACACGGTCGGCAGGTTCGAGACGCGGCCCAGGACGAGCAGCGCGCGGAGTTTGGAGGGCGAAGTCATGCGCGGAAAGTGAAGCAGTAATCAGTAAAACAGTAATCAGTAATCAGTCAGTCAGCGCACGAC
>JANOAY010000947.1:0-6853 GCA_031411375.1 Pedosphaera sp.
GCGAGCAGGCGGCGCGTGACCGGAATCAGGTTGCCCTGTTCCGCCAGTTTCAAAAAGTCGGCTTGTGACGGCGAATACATGTGTCGTGGTTTCGTGCGGACGAAACGGGCGGGAAGTTAGACCAGAGCACGGGCGGGATGCCATGAGGAAAAATTTGCGACAGGGCGGGCAGAGTGGGACTGTCGCGTTCGCACGGCCGGCAACCTGCGCGCAGCGCAGCCGGCGTGGTAGGGCCGCGTGGCGCGCGGCCCCATATGATTCCTGGCACCGCAAAAAGTCGTGCGGCCAAACACGCGCCCACGCCTCGCCCAAGAACCGTGCCGAACTGTGCCCTCGGCAGAAGGGTGTATCTAGACACTGTTCTTGGGCCAGGCCTGGGAGCGCCGGCACCCCTGTCGGCGCGAAGGTGCGCTGCTGTCGGAAACGCGCCGGCTGGAAACCGGCGCTTCCAGGCCGCCGGTCGCCGCCTTCCGGGTTGCTTATCCCGCGTCGGTCTGGCAAGTAATCGCGCCTCATGAAAAAAGTTTTTTGGCTGCTCGCGCTGCTTACCGCCGCCGTGCTCACCGCGTGCAGCGTCAAGGTCGCCAGTTCGAGCCGCCGCGCGGGGGGCGACCCGCTGATTTTGCGCGCGCACTTCATCGGCACCGCCCAGCTTTTCGCCAGTCCCGACGCGGCGAAGCTGAAAGAAACTTGGAGCCTGCCTTCCTCGGCCGCGTTGCGCGGCGAACTGCTCTCTCGCGCCGCCCTCGTGCCTTCGTTCTGGCTCGGCGAGACCCTGCCCAAAGGCGCGGCCACGCAGACCAATCTCTTCCGCCCGCTCCTCGAAGACTTGCTGGTCAATGAATCCTACCTCGACACCACGGCGGCTCCCGATCTCCTGCTCGCCGTGAAAGTGAGCGACGCCCGCGCGCGCGCGTGGCAGACGAATCTCTGGCAGGCGCTCGTGAACTGGAAGCTCGGCCAGCCCGCCGCCGTGAAGCTCGCGAACACCGCCGGCTTCGAGTTGAAGACTGCCGGACTGCCCGGCGCGTTTCGCTGCCTGCGCGTGGGCGAATGGATCGTCGTCAGCGCCGGCGCTCCGTCCGCGCGCGAGACGGCCTGGCTGGCGAATCTCAAATCTCTCGGACGGCCCGCGAAGCCGACCGGCGCGTGGCTCGATGGCGAGGCGAACCTTGCGCGCCTCGACGGCTGGCTGCCGGTGCTGACGCATTTTGAAAATCTGCCCGTGGCCCGCTTCGCGTTCAGCAACCGCGCCGATTTTGTCCGCACCCACGCCACGCTCACGTTTCCCAAGGCGCACGGCTGGAAGCCCGAGCCGTGGCTCATCCCGTCGAACCAAATTCATGATCCGCTCGTGAGCTTCCTTGCCGTGCGCGGCATCGCGCCGCTGTTCGAGAGTTACCAACCGCTCGCGAGCCTCGGCTACCAGCCCGTGCCGAACCAGGTCATTGGCTGGGGCTACAACGCGATGCCTTTCCAGTTCAACTACGCCGCGCCCTCGCGCAACGTCCGCCCGCAGCTTCAAGCGCTGACCCCGCGCCTCGCGAGCCTCGTCCTCGGCCCGAAACTCAACGACTACACCGGCCTCATCGCGTGGGATACGAACAGCCAGCAGGCCGTCTGGCGCGGCCTGCCGCTGGCCGTGCCGCACGTCACGGCCCTGCGCGACTCAGGCCATGAGTTCCTGATGCTCGGCGGTTTTCCGCTCCTGCGGCCGACGAACAATCCGCCGCCCGGTCTGTATCAGGCGCTCGCCGGGCGCAACGATCTCGTGGCCTTCGATTTTGAAATCACCGGCTCCCGCCTGCCGCACTGGCGTCAGTTTTATCAGCTCACCGAAATCAGCTCGCGCCGCCCGCTCACCTCCACCAACTCGCCGGCCCTGCGCTGGATCGTGGATTTGCAGACGTGGCTGGAAAAAAATCCCCCGGCCTCCGAGGCGGTGACCGAAGTGCGCTCCACCTCCTCCACCCAGATGACGCTGACGCGCAAGTCCGCCACCGGCCTCACCGCCGGCGAACTGGTTACGCTCGGGCGCTGGCTCGAGTCCACGAATTTCCCCGCCTTCGGCACCTTCCCGCCGCTGCCGCCGCAGCGCGCTCTCGGACGCGGCCCCGGCCAGTGATGATGTTGAAACTCGGCGTCAACATTGACCACGTCGCCACGCTGCGCGAAGCGCGCTACCGCGGCACCGGACGTGGGGAACCCGATCCCGTCGCCGCCGCGCGCCTCAGCGAGGACGCAGGCGCGCACGGCATCACCGCGCATCTCCGCGAAGACCGCCGGCACATTCAAGACCGCGACGTGCGGGCCTTGCGCGAAGCCGTGCGCACGCGGCTCAATTTGGAAATGGCCAACGCCCCCGAGATCGTCGCGCTCGCGGAAAAACTTCACCCCGACATCGTGTGCATCGTGCCGGAGCGCCGCCAGGAAGTGACCACTGAAGGCGGACTCGATGCAGCGGGCCAGCGTGCCGCGCTCACCGAGACCTGCCAGCGCATGAAGGCGGCGGGCATCGAAGTCAGTCTCTTCATCGCGCCCGATCCTGCGCAGGTCGAGGCGGCGGCGCTGATTGGCGCTCAGTTCATCGAGTTGCACACCGGCTCCTTCGCCGAACACTTTCACGACGCGAATTTGCGCGAGCACGAGACGCAGCGACTGATCGCCGCCGCGCAACTGGCGCACCGGCTCGGCCTGCAAGTGAACGCCGGCCACGGCTTGAACTGCGACAATCTCCCCACGCTGTTCCGCGTCCCGCACCTCGTCGAGTTGAACATCGGCCACAGCCTCATCAGCCGCGCCGTCTTCACCGGCCTGCGCGGCGCCGTGGAAGAAATGCTCGGCGTGATGCGCGGCTACCTTGGGTGAAGCTGAAACTTCGGCCGCAGATGGGTCCTTCCGCTCCGTCCCACGGCTCGTTCCAATCGAAATTTACCCGGGGTTGGTTCTTGAATGTTCACCACCTGCGCCCGTCCAATCCTTGCCCAAGCATGAACACCAAATTTCTCACCGCCTTTGCCATCACGATCAGCCTGCTCCTGTCCGCACGCGGCGCGGATGAGCAGGCGGCCGCCAACAAAACCCGGCAGGTCACCGTGGAAGAATTCATGCAGCGCCGCGCGCAAACGAACCACCTCGTGCTCGATGTGCGGACGGAAAAGGAATTCCAGGCCGGACACATCCCCGGCGCGGTCAATCTCGATGTCAACGCGCCGGACTTCGCGGCGCGCGCGACGAAGCTGGACCTGGGCAAAACGTACCTCGTGCATTGCGTGGTCGGGCATCGCAGCGGCCTGGCGTGCAGCAACTTAGTCGCGCTCGGGCTGACGAACTTTTTGGATTTTCATTCTGGTCTGAAGGCGTGGAAGGAGGCGGGGTTGCCCGTGGAAACAAATGCTGCTCCTGCCGCCGCACCGCCCGCGCAGGAAATTAAAATGAAGCGCGTGGGCGTGGAGGAGTTCGCCAAGCTGCGCGCGGATACGAACAACCTCGTGCTGGATGTGCGGACGGAGAAGGAGTTCCAGGCCGGGCACATCCCCGGCGCGGTTCATATTGATGTGAACGCGAAGGACTTCGAGGCGCAGGTCGGCAAGCTGGGGACGAACAAGACGTTCCTCGTGCATTGCGCGTCGGGCGTGCGCAGCCGGCGCGCGTGCGGAAAACTCGATGCGGCCGGTTTTCAAAACCTCATTGACCTCGCGCCCGGCTTTAATGGCTGGGAGAAGGCGGGCAAACCTGTGGAGAAGTAGCTTATGATCGCGCGCCGCACCTTTCTCAAACGCAGTGCTATCACGACGGCGATCGCAGGACTCGGCGACCTCGGCTTCCTCGCGCAACTGCCGCGCGTCTCCGCCGCCGAGGCGAAGCTGCCCGCGAAGTCCGTCGCGTTTCATCCCGACATCGAGCCGCTGGTGCGCCTGCTGGAGGACACGCCGCGCAGTCGCGTGCTCGAAGAAGTCGCGGCGAAGATCAAACGCGGCACCACGTACCGCGAGATGCTCACCGCGCTCCAGCTGGCGGGCGTGCGGAACATTCAGCCGCGTCCCGTCGGATTCAAATTTCACGCAGTGCTGGTCGTGAACTCCGCGCATCTCGCCGCACTGGCCTCGCCGGACACGGATCGTTGGCTGCCGATCTTCTGGGCCATTGACGCGTTCAAATCCTCGCAGGCGCAGGACGTGCAGCAGGGCGACTGGACGATGAGCGCGGTGGACGAAGCCGCCGTGCCCAAGAGCGGGAAGGCGCGCGCGGCGCTCATCGCCGCGCTGGAGAACTGGGACGAGCCGGCGGCGGATGCGGCCATCGTCGGGATGTATCGCACGGCGGGCGCGGATGAGATTTACGAAATTCTCTGCCGCTACGGCGCGCGCGACTTCCGCGAACTGGGCCACAAGGAGATTTACACCGCGAACAGTTTTCGCTGTCTCGAAGTCATTGGTTGGCAGCACGGCGAGGCGATTCTGCGTTCACTTGTCTTCGCCATGCTCGACCGCGTGGGCGCGAAAGAGAATCCGTCGAAGGCCGACCTGCCCGCCGACCGTCCGTATCGCCGCAACCTGGAGCGCGTGAAGGAAATCCGCACCGGCTGGCTCGACGGCAAACCGGATGCCGATGCGACGCGCGAAATGCTCGCGGCGATCCGCGCCGGCTCCGCGCAGGACACGAGCGCGAAGGCCGTCGAGCTGTTGAACCGTGGCGTGGCGACGCAATCGCTTTGGGACGCGCTGTTCGACGGGGCGGGGGAGTTGCTGATGCGTCAGCCGGGCATCGCGGCGATTCATGCGACGACGTTCACGAACGCGTGTCATTATTCCTTCCAGCACGCGCGTGACGAAGAGACGCGGAAATTATTGCTGCTTCAAAACGCCGCGTTCCTCCCGCTCTTCCGCGGCGGCAAGGACGACGGGAATCACATCGATACACTGGAGCCAATCGCGCTCAAAGAATCCGGCCCGGGCGCAGTGGAGGAAATCTTCGCCGACGTGAGCGGTGACAAGGCCAGCAAGCTGCGCGCGGCGGGAAAGATTCTCGCCTACCTAAAAGATAACCCCGACCCGAAGCCGCTGGCCGATGCCGCGCGCCGTTTGATTTTTCTCAAGGGCCGCGACTCGCACGACTACAAGTTCAGTTCCGCCGTGCTGGAAGATTACGCGGTGATGGCCCCGCAATGGCGGAACCGTTTCCTGGCCGCGAGCGTGTTTAACCTCAAGGGCACTGGTGACCGGGACAACGAACTCGTCCAGCGCACGCGCGCGGCGCTCGGCAGCTAGTTGGACGAAATTTCTGTGTCACCGCTCGTCCGCGGTGTGCGTCATTGCCGATGCGTATGAAGACCAAACTCTTTCCCCTCGTCGCCCTCGCGTCTGTCGCCGTGCTTGCCAGCCACGCCGCGCCTGCGGATCAAAACTGGGGCCAGTGGCGCGGCCCGCTCGCCAACGGCATTTCTCCCCATGGCAATCCGCCGACCGAATGGAGCGAATCAAAGAACGTGAAATGGAAAGTGCCGCTCACGGGGGAGGGCCACGCCACGCCGATCATCTGGGACAACTTGATCTTCATCCAATCCGCCGTGCCGGTGGCGAAGAAGACGGAAGCGATGTTGGATCTAAACGTCTCGCCGCAAGTCTCCGGACTCCCGCAACAGCCGCCGCCCGGCGGCCCCGGCGGACAAAACCAGCCCGGAGGTCAGGGCGGCGGACGACGTGGCGGCGGTGGCGGACGCGGAGGTGCGCCCACGTCTCCGTATCAGTTCACGATGACGGCGCTCGACCGCGCCACCGGCAAAGTCGTCTGGCAAAAAACCTTGCGCGAGGAACTGCCGCACGAGGCACGGCACGGCACGGCCACCTTCGCTTCCGGCTCGCCCGTGACCGATGGCGAGAGCCTGTTCGCCTACTTCGGCTCGCGCGGTCTTTACGCGCAGGATCTGAAGGGCAACGTGAAATGGCAGAAGGATTTCGGAAAATACCGGAGCGCGAATCAGTTCGGCGAAGGCAGTTCGCCCGCGTTGCATGGCAATACGCTGGTGGTGAACTGGGATCACGAGGGTGAGGATTTTGTCGCGGCGTTCGACAAGACCACGGGCAAAGAACTCTGGAAACAGCCGCGCGATGAGAAGACCACTTGGGGCACGCCATTGATTATCGAACACGCCGGCGTGAAGCAGGTCATCGTGAGCGCGAGCGGAAAGGTGCGCAGCTACGACCTCACCACCGGCAAGGAGCTTTGGTCCGCCGGCCCGCTCGGCTCGAACGTGGTGCCGACGCCCGTGACCGGCCACGGGATGGTGTTTTCCATGAGCGGCCATCGCGAACCCAAATTGCTCGCTATCAAGCTCGGCCGCACGGGCGAACTCTCGGACACCGACGCCATCGCCTGGTCCACTACGCGCGACACGCCCTATGTTCCCTCGCCGCTGCTCGATGGCGACCTGCTGTTCTACGTCAAAGGCAACGAGGCGACGCTCACCATCGTGGATGCGAAAACTGGCAAGGCGTCCGTGGAAGCGCACCGACTGGAGGGCGTGCGCGGAATGTATGCGTCGCCCGTGCTGGCGGCGGGACGTTTGTACATCGTGGGCCGCGACGGTGGCGCCGTGGTGCTCAAGAAAGGTGACAAGATCGAAGTGCTGGCGACGAACAAGCTGGAGGACAATTTCGACGCCTCGCCCGCCATCGCGGGCAATCAACTCTTCCTGCGCGGCAAAGCGAATCTCTATTGCATCGCGCCGACGGAGCGCGCCGAGGCGAAGTGAACTTGCGGCGGAACTGGTCGCGCCGCGACCAGCTCTGGCGGGGGGGCCAAACGTGGCGCGCCGCCCCGGGCGGGGGGGGACCACGCAAGGGGGTTTAAT
>JANOAY010000948.1:0-2107 GCA_031411375.1 Pedosphaera sp.
CGTCCTCCGCGAAATCCACTTTCGGCCCGCCGGTGGCGTTCAGGCACTTGGCGAAGATGCGCGCGACGGTGGTCTTGCCCGTGCCGCGCGGCCCGCAAAAAAGATACGCGTGTGCGATGCGGCCCTTCTCAATGGCTTGGCCGAGCGTCTGCGTGACGTGCTCCTGACCCACCACGTCCGCAAAACGCTGCGGGCGGTACTTGCGGGCGATGACTTGGTAGGAGGCGGACATTTAGGATTTAAGATTTATGATTTACGATTTCAAACGGACTTGGACGCGCGCCATCGTCGCCGCCAAATCTTAAATCGCAAATCCAAAATCTTAAATGGATCGAAGATGCCAGGGTGACCACGGCGGATGCCGAGCAAACTACCGTTGCTGCCTTCCGGCCCTGGCGGGGTTCGTAAGTCTGCATTCCATGGGCCCTGGCGGGGCGTAATGAAACGGAGTGTTCCCGGCGTGGCAAGGGTTTGTTTCCTGGACCGCACCGTTTCACTCCTAGGCGCACGCGAAATTTTCCTTTAAGAATTCTCCGCATGAATTTTCTCCGCTGGCTGGCTGTTCCGGACGCGCGCGTGTTCGCGTTGCTGATGCTCGCCGCCCTCACGACCCGCGCGGGCGCGCAGCCCGATGTCAGGCTGCCGACGAACAACATCACGCCCACCGTCACGGTGGAGATGGGCGATGTGGGCGGGAAATTTTTCGGCCAGCCGCCGGACGAAAAGAAGACACGTCGCTACTACATAGCGGCGGAGCCAGAGCTGTGGGACTACGCGCCGTCGGGCCTCGACCCCGTGTGCGGCAAGCCGCTGCCGCCGCCCGTGCTGCTCCAGCGCCAGGTCGGCAAGATGCGTTACGTGCAGTACACCGACGCGACGTTCACGACGAAGGTGTTTCAGAATCCGCGCCTCGGCATTCTCGGGCCGGTGCTGCGCGGCGTGGCGGGGGAATTTCTCGCGGTCACGTTCATCAATCGCGGCGGGCAACCGCTCTCCATGCACCCGCACGGCGTGAAGTACGACAAGGACAGCGAAGGCTCGCACTACCAGCCGCGACCCGGACTCGGAGCCGCCGTCGCGCCGGGCGCGAAGTTCACTTACCTGTGGCAACTGGACGCCGATTCCGCGCCGATGCCCAGCGAGCCGAGTTCCAAAGGCTGGCTCTATCACAGTCATGTGAACGGCGACGAAGAGGCGAACTTCGGCCTCGTCGGCTTCATCATCGTGGCCGACCCGGCGCGCGCCCATGCCGACGGCACGCCGAACGACGTGGACCGCGAGCACGCCGCGCTCTTCATGATGTTCGATGAAAGCGGCCTGGGCGAAGCCGAGCGCGAAGCCGCCGAGTACGCCAGCCTCAGCACCAACAACGCTGTGGCCGCGAAACCGTGGTGGCAGGTGCAGGAGCAACTCGAACAAGGCGTGCGCGCCGCGATCAACGGCTACATCTTCGGCAATCTCCCCGGACTTGAAATGAACGAAGGCGAGCGCGTGCGCTGGTATCTGTTCGGTCTCGGCTCCGAGCGCGATTTCCACACCGCGCACTGGCACGGTCTGCGCGTGGTCGAGGAAGGACGTCGCCGCACCGATGTCGTTGAGCTTCTGCCCGCGTCCATGAAGGTCGCGGACATGCTCGCCGACAATCCCGGCTCGTGGCTCTTCCACTGCCACGTCGCCGATCACATGACCGAAGGCATGTTCGCGCGCGTGACCGTGCATCCGAAAGGCGGGACGAAGCGCGCCGTCGGGCCGGAATACTTCGGTGTGTCGGGCGCGCAGAAGTCGCACCAGATCAAAACGGCGGAGGCGCGGGTGGGGACGGATTCCGCGACCGTGAAAGTCAGCGGCACCGTCACCATCTTCGAGGCGTTCTCCGTCTTCACGCAGCCCGTGACGTTTCAACTGCTCGGCGGCAGCGTGGCATTTCAGCCCAATCGCAAAGGTACGGCGAAGGCAGGCCAGAATGAATTTCAGATCAAGAACGCCAGCCAGTTCGGCGTGATCTACGGAGGGCAGATGGAATTTGAACTCACGCTCCAAGGCCCGGAGTGGCGCGAGGCCCTGCTGAAACTCAGCGGGCCGAATCCCAAACCGTCGCGACTCACCG
>JANOAY010000949.1:0-9254 GCA_031411375.1 Pedosphaera sp.
CTCTGGAGCAAGCAGCGCATCAAGCCGGGCGCAAATTATTTCGTGATTCTCGCGGACAACAGCCAGAGCGCGCAAATCCATGACCAGAGCGCTACGCAGTCGCGCGGCGTGGCGATGAAGAAGCTGCTCGCGAACGACGCCGCGAAGTGGCAGCCCGTGCTGGCCGAGAGTTTTCAACTGCGCCGCTACACCTTCGACGCGCGGCTCCAGCCGGTGAGCGAATTCGGCGAGCTGGATTTCAACGGCGGCGCGTCAGCCCTGAACACGGCGTTGAAGAACATCGCCGAGCGTTATCGCGGCCAGCCGCTGGCGGGCGTGCTGCTCTTCACGGACGGCAACGCGACCGATCCCGGTGTGGCGCTCGATACCGCCGGGCTGCCGCCGATTTACAGCGTGGTGTCCGGCAGCGACGACGTGCCGCGCGATCTCTCGGTGCAGAAAGTCGCGGTGAGCCAGACCGCTTTCGAGGACGCGCCGGTGACGATTCAGGCCGACGTGGCCGCAAACGGTTACGCGGGCGAGGAAATCGTGGCGGAGTTGCTCGATGCTTCCGGCAAGAAAGTGGAGGAACAGAAACTGCGCGCGGCCAGCGGCGAGCAGTCGCTGGCGTTCCGCTTCAAGCTCAAGCCCACCGAACGCGGGCTGAATTTTTATCAGGTACGCGCCATTTCCTCCGCCGCGCGCAGCAATCCCACGAACGTCGCCCTGACCGCCGAGGCGACGCTGGCGAACAACTCGCACGCCGCCGTGGTGGATCGCGGACGCGGGCCGTATCGCGTGCTCTACGTGGCGGGCCGTCCGAACTGGGAGTTCAAGTTCCTCAATCGCGCGCTCACGGACGACGACCAGATTCAACTCGTCGGCCTCATTCGCATCGCCAAGCGCGAGCGGAAGTTTGAGTTCGTGGGACGCCAGGGCGAGCAGAGCAACCCGCTCTTTCGCGGCTCCGGTCTCACGAATGAAAACACGGAGCGCTACGACCAGCCCGTGCTGGTGCGCCTGAACACGAAGGATGAGTTTGAGTTGCAAGGTGGTTTTCCGAAGACCGCCGAGGAGTTGTATCAATACAACGCCATCGTGCTCGACGATCTTGAAGCGGACTTTTTCACCCGCGACCAGATGATGCTGGTGCAGAAGTTCGTCAGCGAACGCGGCGGCGGGTTGCTGATGCTCGGCGGCGCGGAGTCGTTCCGCGAAGGGAAGTTCGCCCGCACGCCCATTGGCGACATGCTGCCCGTTTATCTCGACCGCAACGAAACGGCACGTCCCAGCGGCCCGATGAAATTGTCACTGACTCGCGAAGGCACGTTGCAGCCGTGGATTCGCCTGCGCGACAACGAGACGGACGAACGCGCGCGGATGAACGCCATGCCCGGCTTCGAGGTCTTGAACACCGCGACTGCCATCAAGCCCGGCGCGAGCGAACTGGCGCGGGTCACGGACTCGCAATCGCGCAACTTCCCGGCCCTCGTCTCGCAACGCTTCGGCGGCGGGCGCACGGCGGCGCTGCTCATCGGCGACATGTGGCGCTGGGGCTTTCGCGACGAGGCGATGCGCAAGGACTTGGACAAGGCGTGGCGTCAGATGATGCGCTGGCTCGTGACCGACGTGCCGAACCGTTTTGAGGCGCGCATCGAGCCGAAGGAATCTTCGGACACCGTGTCGCTGCAAGTGCGGGCGCGGGAGAAAAATTTTCAACCGCTCGACAATGCTGCTGTCGAATTGACAGTGACGCCCATCGAAAGCGGGATCGTGGCGACGAACTCAACCAACTTCGTGAAGATCAAAGCCGACGCCGCGACCGAACCGGGCGTGTACGAAACGACCTTCATCGCGCGCAAGGCCGGCGCGTATCGTGTCGATGCCATCGTGTCCGACGCGAACGGTGCGGAAGTGGGTCGCGCTGAAGGCGGCTGGACGAGCGATCCGGCGGCGGAAGAGTTTCGTTCGTTGAAGCCGAACCGCGCCTTCCTCGCCACGCTGGCCAAACAAACCGGCGGCGAGATGGTCGCGCCTGGTGCGCTGGAGTCATTTGCCAAAGCACTGCCGAACAAGAAAGCCCCGGTCATGGAGAACACCGCCATCCCGCTCTGGCACACGCCCGCGATGTTCCTGTTCGCGCTCGCCTGCTTCGTCGCCGAATGGGGCGTGCGCCGGCTGAAAGGATTGCCGTGAGGAAAAGCTCCAAAATCCAAGAACCAAGCTCCAGAGAAGATCCAAGAACCAAGCTCCAATTGGGCGGATGGTGCCGGGCTTGGCTTTACGCCGGTCGCAGTTTGATTTTTGGAGCTTGGTGTTTCTCTGGTGCTTGGTTCTTGGTGCTTGGAGCTTTTCCCGCCTTCTCCGCCGATACCAACCAGCCCACCGTCATCGTCATCTCGGGCGCGGCCGGTGAGGAAGACTTCGGCAAAGTCTTCGCCGAATCCGCGCAGGCCTGGAAGCGCGCGGCGGAGAAGGCGGACGTGAACCTCGTCGAAATCGGCACGGCCAACGCGACGAACGATCTCGAACTCTTCCGCGCCGCGCTGGCCAAGGAGCCGACCAACTCGATGACCGAACTCTGGATCGTCCTGCTCGGCCACGGGACGTTCGACGGACGCGAGGCGAAGTTCAATTTGCACGGGCCGGATCTCTCTGCATCCACGCTCTCAAACATGCTCGCCGGATTCCGCCGTCCCATCGCCATCATCAATGCCGCGCCGAGCAGCGCGCCGTTCATCAAGGCGCTGGCGCGCAAGGATCGCGTCATCGTCACCGCGACGCGCAGCGGCGCGGAGGAAAATTACACGCGCTTCAACCGCTACATCTCGCAGGCCATCGCCGACCCCGAGGCCGACCTCGACAAGGACGGCCAGACCTCGCTGCTCGAAGCGTTCCTAATGGCTTCGCGCCGCGTCACCGAGTTCTACAAGAGCGAAGGCCGCCTCGCCACCGAGCACGCCCTGCTCGACGACAACGGCGACGGCCTCGGCGTGCAAGCCGACTGGTTCCGCGGCATCCACGCCGTAAAGAAGGCGGCTAACAACGCCCAACTCGACGGCACCCGCGCCCACCAGTGGCATCTCGTCCGCAGCAAAGAAGATCAAAAGCTGACGCCCGAGCAGCGCCAGAAGCGCGATGCGTTGGAACTGGAAATCGGCCAACTGCGCGAGCAGAAGGCGAAGATGAACGAGGACGCGTATTACAAGAGGCTCGAAGCGTTGCTCACGAAACTGGCCGAGATCGAACTGACGAACGAAGTGCCGTCTCCCAAGTAGTCCTCATGGAAGCGAGGCCATCACAGCGCATCAAGCCTGGGCGACATTGGTATGTGGTCGCCGCGCTCCTGATCGCGTTCGCCATCCTTTGCGTCCCAGGTTTCGTGTTCTGGTTTGTGTTCAACCAACCCAAGCCGACGACCTTTCTTTCGCCCGGCCCGCTCGCTTTCACCGCAACACAAGTTGGCAAGCATACGCTCTGGCACGAGTACGACACGATTTTCAACGGCATCATGTACTCCAGCAACGCGCTGCCGTCGGGATTTCAGATTCGTTGTCGCGATGGAAATTCCGGCGCGGAGCTTCCGGTGATTTCAGATCGTGGCGCCTCCATGAGCACCGGCAATGTGCGCCGCGAATCGGTGGCGGCAGTCGATATTCCCTCGCCGGGCCGCTACCTCATCAGCGTCGAAGGTTCGCCGCAGCCCATACTGTTTTCCTTTGGTCCGGCGGTTTTGGGCAAGGTCTTAGGCTCCATCTTTGGCGCGTTCCCGGTCGCCTTTGCCTTCCTCGTTGGCGGAGCGGCTTTCGCAGCCTACATATTCGTCCGGCGCAGCCGCGCCATCAGAGCCTTGCGCGCCGAAGACTGACGGATCGAATTGACCGGCGACGCGGCAGGCACGTCCGAACTTTGTGGCTACGAAAGTTTGTAGAACTTCACCGCGTTCCCGCCGAGGAACTTTTCCTGCACCGCCGGAGAGAACTGTTTGAAATAATCCACCGCCAGTCCGTGGGTCTGCTCGTAGCTCCCGGTGAGCAGGCACACCGGCCAGTCGGAGCCGAACATCACGCGGTCCTCGCCGAACGCCTCAAACACCACGTCGAGGTACGGGCGGAAATCTTCCTTCTTCCAATCCTTCATCTTCGCCTCGGTGATCATGCCGGAGATTTTGCACGACACGTTCTTGTGCTTCGCGAGTTCACGGAGGTCGTCTTTCCACGGCTGCATCATGCCGGCGCGAATCATCGGCTTGGCGATGTGGTCAAGCACGAAGCGTTGATGAGAAAGCTTCTCCACGACTTTGACCGACGACGGCAGATGCTTCGGGAACAGCAGCAGGTCGTAGGTGAAATCAAAGGCGTGTAACGCCGCCAGCCCGCGCAGGAACTCCGGCTTCAACATGAAGTCCGCCGCCTCGCTCTGCACCACATGCCGCACGCCGACGAACTTCTTGTGCTTCGAGAGCGCAGCCAAATCCTCCTCGACCTTCTCCGACTGCAAATCCACCCAGCCCACGACGCCTTTGATGAATGGCGACTTGTCCGCGAGATCCAACAGCCAGCGCGATTCCTCCGGCGTCTGTCGCGCTTGCACCGCAACCGAGCCGTCGATGCCGACCTTTTTTGCCACGGCTTCCAAGTCAGCCGGCAGCCAGTCGCGCTGGAGCGGCGTGCCCTTGCCAATCCACGGATACTCGGTGGAGTCGTATTTCCAAAAGTGCTGATGTGAGTCGATGTGCATGGCGGCGGGATTTTAGCCACGGATGAAACACAGATGAAACACGGATGATGGAAAACTATCCGTGTTTCATCTGTGTTTCATCCGTGGCTTAAGAAACTTCAACCACCGCCTTGATCACGCCCGTCTCCGGCAGCGTCCACCGCGGGAAGACATCAATCATCTCGTCGAACGCCGCGTGGTGCGTGATCCACGGCTGGGTGTCGATCTGCCCATCCTCGATCAGCTTGATGATGCACGTGAAGTCGCCGGGCAGCGCGTTGCGGCTGGCGCGGATGTCCAGTTCGCGGCGGTGCAGCGCGGGCGCTTGCAGGAAACTGATCTCACTTTGCGTGATGCCGACATACACGAGCCGCCCGCGAAACGCGCAGCAGTTCAGCGCCTGGCTCATTGACTTGTTATGGCCCGTAGCATCCACGACCACGTCGGCAAGCTGGCCGTTGGTGAGTTCCGACAGGCGCTTCAATTCCTCCCCATCGCCCTTGGTGAGAATCGTGTCCGGCACGCGCAGCTTCTCGCGCACGAAGGCGAGGCGCTGCTCGTTCATGTCCATGACGATGGTCTTCGCGCCGGAAAGCCGCGCGAACTCGATGACGGACAAACCTATCGGCCCCGCGCCGATGACGAGCACATGCTCCGTGGCCTTTGGCTCGCCGCGATTCACCGCGTGGCAGCCGATGGCGAGCGTCTCGACCAGCGCGAGTTGCTCGTAGGAAAGTTTGCTGGACACATGCAGCTTGCGCGCTGGAAGAACAATGCGCTCGCACATGCCGCCGTCACACATCACGCCGAGCGTCTTGTTCGTCTCGCAGCAATTGGTGTGACCGCGCCGGCAGGAGTAGCAGTGGCCGCAGTTGATGTACGGCTCCACCGAGCAACGGTCGCTCGGCTTCACATTTGTCACGCCCGCGCCGACGGCGAGCACTTCCACGCCAAGTTCGTGGCCGGGAATGCGCGGGTAACTGAAGAACGGCATCTTGCCGAGATAGCCGCTGATGTCCGTGCCGCAGATGCCGATGCGATGCACGCGCAGCAACGCCTCGCCCGCGCCGGGCTGCGCCGCTTCGGCGACTTCAATGCGTCGGAACTGTTTCGGCTGTTCGAGTTGGATGGCTTTCATAATTGATTTTCAAACCTCAATGACGAGATCGGGAACGAACCCTTGCACAAGCGCATCAGGATAGCCGCGCTGATTGGAAATGACTCGCGTCGTGCCCAAACGGTAATCCACGCAATGATGGGTATGTCCGTGTATCCACAGCGGGACGCCACTGCCGGTCACCAACGGTTCCAAGTCAGACGCAAACGCCCCATTCAGAATACTCCCAGCATGACAGGGCGGAATCGAACGAGCGCTGGGCGCGTGGTGCGTGACCACCACGGTACGGGCGGGTTCACAATTCGAGAGCGTTTGTTTCAGCCATTCGACCGAGCGTGCGTTCAACCGCTCCGTGTCCCGCGCCCGCAGCTTCCGAAATTCTGGACTCACTCGGATTAAGTGGTAGTCGCTCATCGTTTCCTCAGCGGCGATCTTCGCAGCGGCAGGGTCACCGCCAGTTTTGAAATCACTCCACAACGTGCAGCCCAGGAACGTGATGCCGCCGATGTTCACGGCCCTGTTCTCCAGCAGGTGAATGTGACTTCCATTGGATTCTCGTTCGAGGTCTTCGGTCAGTTTAGGAAGCGCATTGCGGTAGAACTCGTGGTTGCCAAGCACGTAGATGACCGGCTGCAAGGGAAAGTTTGTCCGAATCCAGGTTCGTCCGTTGCGCCCCACATGCACGTCGCCAGCAACGACGACAACATCAGCTTCAGTTTGTGCGGGTTGGTAATCCGCAAACTCTGCGTGGATGTCGCTGATGATGTGAAGGCGCACAGACTTCAGTTGTTCTCCGCCAAACCTTCCTTGTGCCCGAGGTTTTTCACCGGGCGAAATATCTCCCGCACCTCGCGCAACAACGTCTCGTCCATCGGCTCCGCGATCCACTTCGCCCAGTTGCGGATGTTCTCCGGGTTGGCGCTGCCGGCGACGGTCGTGGCGATGTCGGGGTTCGCGCAGGAGAATTGGAGCGCGAGTTTCGCGATGTCGCTGCCGCGTTGCGCGCACAGGGCGGCGGCGCGGCGGGCGGCGGCTTTCACTTCCTCGGGTTCCTTGAGCCACGCGGGCAGCGGCGCGTTCGTGAGCAGGCGCGCGCTGAAGGGGCCAGCGTTCATCGCACCCACGCCGCGCTGCTTGAGCAACGGCACGATCTCGTCGGCAAAACGCGTGTTCTGGAGCGTGTATTGGTTGTAGCTCAACGCCACGTCGAGTTCGGTCTGTTCGAGGATGAAACGGAACAGTTTCATCGGATAACCGCTCACCCCGATGAAACGCACCTTGCCCTGCTGCTGAATCCTTCGCAGCGCGGGAATCGTCTCATCCACGATCTGCTGCATCGGCACGAACTCAATGTCGTGGCAGAGCATGAGGTCGAGGTGATCGGTGCCGAGACGATGCAGGCTCACATCGACGCTCTCGGCCACGCGCTTGGCGGAGAAATCAAAGTGCTGGAGGTCGTAGCGCCCCAGCTTCGAGCAGAGCGTGTAGCTCTCGCGCGGCACGCCTTTGAGCGCCACGCCCAGCAACACCTCGCTCATGCCGCGCCCGTAGAACGGCGACGTGTCGATGAAGTTCAGCCCGCTGTCGAGCGCCACGCGCACAGACTTGAGCACTTCATCCAGTGTCACGCTGCGGAACTCCGCGCCGAGCGACGACGCGCCGAAGCTGAGGATGGGCACGTTCAATCCGGTTTTTCCCAAAGGCCGTGTTTGCATCGCGGAGGTTTCAATGAATTGCGCGGCTTGTGCAAAAGGATTTTCCCTTTTGAGATGGAGCAGAGCGGGCCATTCGCCAATTGCCAGCCGCAGGCCAATCGCCTAACAAGCGGACATGAAAATCCCAGCCGTCCTTTCTCTCGTGGCGTTCGCCTGCGCGTTCCCGGCTGCGCAAGCCGCTGACCTCAAGCCACTCTTCCCAGGAATCAAACCCGTGTGCGCGTGCGAGGAGTTGGCGAAGGTTTCCCTGCCGAACACGACGATTGAATCCGCGAAGCTCGATCCGTCGAACGGCTGGTGCCGGGTCACGGCCATCGTCACGCATCCGCCGGCCAACGATCAGGTGCGGGTGTGGATCGGTCTGCCGGTGACGAATTGGAACGGGCGCTTTCAGGGCAACGGCGGCGGTGGATTTTCCGGCGGCAGCGCGGGCAGTCTGCGCGGGCCGGTCGCGCGTGGGTTCGCGTCGGCAGCGACGGACACGGGCCACGAAGGTGGCAGCGGGAGCTTCGCGCTCGACGCCGCTGGCCGGCTGAACTGGCAGCTCATCATTGATAACGCCTACCTCGGCATTCACGAGATGACCGTGACGGGCCAGGCGCTCACCAAGGCGTTTTACGGCCAGGCTCCGCGCTATTCTTATTTCGTGGGCGGCTCGACCGGCGGACGCCAGGGGCTGATGGAGGCGCAGCGTTTTCCCGGGGACTACGACGGCATTGTCTCGGCCTGTCCGGCGATTTATTTCCATCGCTTCGTTCCCGCCAGCCTCTGGCCGCAAGTCGTGATGCAGGCGATGACGAACTTCGTCACCAAAGCCAAGCTCGACGCCGCCACCGCCGCCGCCGTGAAAGCCTGCGACCCGGCGGACGGCGTGACGGACGGCGTGATTGATGATCCGCTGCGCTGCGGCTACGACCCGAAGGGGCTCGTCGGAACGAAGATTGGCGACGCGACCTTCACGGATGCTGACGCCGAAGTGATCCGGCAAATCTGGCAAGGCCCGCGCGCGCAGGACGGCAGTTTCATCTGGCACGGGCTGGAGCGCGGCGCGGACATGTTCGCCTACGCCGGCACCGGCGGCACGCCGTTGCAAGGCCGCCCGTTCAGCATCTCGCTCGATTACTTCAAATACTTCCTCGCCCAAGATGGCAAATGGGACTGGACCACGATGACGCCCGCGAAGTTCGAGCAGCTCTGGAAACAATCCGTGGAGCAATACGGCGCGGTCTTCGGCACGGACAATCCCGATCTCACCCGCTTCCGCGACCGGGGCGGCAAAGTCATCATTTATCATGGCCTGACCGACCAGCTCATCCCCGCCGCCGGCACCATTGATTACTACCGGCGTGTGCAGCAGCAGATGGGCGGGGCGGAAAAGACGGCGCAGTTTGCGCGGCTGTTCCTCGCGCCCGGCGTGGACCACGGTTTTCGCGGCGCGGGCGCGACGCCGACCGGACTCACCGAGGCCATTGTGAACTGGGTCGAGAACGGAGCGGCTCCTGAGAGGTTGCTGGCGGAAAAACGCGGAGCGAATGGCCGGGTCACGCAGACGCGCCCGCTGTTCCCGTTCCCCAACGTCGCAAAATACAAAGGCGAAGGCAGCTCGGATGATGCGGCAAATTTTGTGAGCCGCACGCCGGAGAAGTAAGCCGAGACCCTAGAATGGCGACTGGTGAGCGGCTAGGGCGTCGTCGCTCCGCGCGCGCCGGGGTGAGGCGTGAGAA
>JANOAY010000950.1:0-22847 GCA_031411375.1 Pedosphaera sp.
GACAAGGGCGTGACCGCCGTCATCACCGCCGAGCGCGGGCGCGAATCCCTCACGCGCCACGGGCTGGAGGAATACGTTTCCGATTGCGTCATCCTCCTCGACCATCGCGTCAACGATCAGATCGCCACGCGGCATCTGCGCGTGGTGAAGTATCGCGGCGCGCTGCACGGCACGAATGAATTTCCGTTTCTCATCGGCGAAGACGGCATCAGCGTACTGCCCATCACCTCGCTGGCGCTGAACCATCAGGTGTCCACCGACCGGATTGTCACCGGCATCCCCCGGCTCGACGCGATGCTGGGCGGAAAAGGATTTTTTCGCGGCAGCAGCATTCTGCTCACCGGCACGTCCGGCACGGGCAAGACCATCATCTCTTCCAACTTTGCCAACGCCGCCGGCCAACGCGGCGAGCGCGTGCTCTTCTTCTCGTTCGAGGAATCGCCCAACCAGATCATCCGCAACATGCACTCCATCGGGCTGCGCCTCGAGCCGATGGTGAAGCGCGGCCTGCTGCGGATTCACTCGGCGCGGCCCTCGCTCTACGGCCTGGAAATGCATCTGGCCACCATGTTCAAGGAGATCGCCTCGTTCAAACCGCACGTCGTCATCATTGACCCCATCACCAGCCTGATGGACCTGGGCACCGAATCGGAGGGCAAAGGCATGGTGACGCGGCTGATCGATTTTCTGAAGGCCAGTCAGGTCACGTCGTTCTTCACCAGTCTGACACAGGGCGGCAAGGCGCCGCAGGAAAGCGAGGCCGCCATGTCCTCGCTCATGGATGCGTGGATTTTGTTGCAGGACTTCGAGGGCAACGGCGAACGCAACCGCGTGCTCTACGTGCTCAAGGCGCGCGGCATGAAACACTCGAATCAACTCCGCGAGTTCCTGATTTCGGATCACGGCATTGACGTGGTGGACGCCTACATCGGCGCGAGCGGCGTGTTGACCGGCTCCGCCCGCGTGGCGCAAGGCGACCTCGAAAAAGCCGCCCTGCTGGCCGGCCAGCAGGAGGCCGCGCAACTCCAGCGCGAGGTGGAACGCAAACGCAAGGCGCTCGAACGGCAGATCAGCGATCTGCGTTCTGACTACGAAGGCGAAGCGTTGGAGCTGCGGCGCATCGCCGAACAAGTGGGCACGCGCACGCTGCTGCTCGGCACCGAGCGCACCGCCTCCGGCATCTTGCGCCAGGCGGACATCAAGGCGGTGGCCAGCACGCCGGGCAAATCCAAGACGGGGGGGAAGGCTTGATGAAAACTAAAATTGTGAAACGCCGCGCCACCGCGGCGCCGCGCCGCCTGAAGGCGGAACTCCGAACGAGGGACCAATACGTCCTGCGCCTGTTCGTGGCGGGAGCCACGGCCCGCTCGCGTCAGGCCGTGCTGCGGGTCCAGGAATTGTGCGAAACGCAACTGGCCGGCGGCTGCGACTTGAAGGTCATCGACATCTATCAGCAGCCGGAACTGGCGCGCACCAACCAGATCGTCGCCACGCCCACGCTCGTCATCGAGTTCCCGCGCCCGTTGCGCCGGTTCATCGGCAGTCTGACGAATCTGGCCGGCCTCTTCGTCGAGATGGACTTGAACCACCAAGTTAAAATCAAGGTTTGAAAACGCCGCGCCATAAAAGTCCTGCCCGCGCCGAGGAGCGCGGTTGTGTCGCCGCGACCAGCCGCAGCACGGACGAACCTCGCGAGAGCTTTGGTTTTATCCAGCGCGTCATGGCCTGCGAAGCCGCTGCGGCTGATCCCGCGCCGCGCGGGACACAGCCGCGCTCCGGGGGCCGGCGATGAAAACCACGCGCCTCACGAACTCCTCCCACCCGGCCTCGCTGCGCGAACTCGCCGGACTGCGCGCCCGCGTGGCCGAAGCGGACGAAACGCTCCGCGCCATCCGCAACGGCGAAGTGGATTCGGTCCGAGGCACGGGCCGGCAAGGCGACCGGGTGTTCTCGCTGGACGGGGCCGAACACGCCTACCGCCTGCTGATCGAATCCATGAACGAAGGCGCGCTGACGTTGACGGCAGACAAGATGATTCTCTACGCCAACCAGTGCTTCGCCAGCATGGTCAAGTGCCCGCTGGAAAAGGTCACGGGCAGTTCCTTCCGCCGTTTTCTTTCCGACGCCGACCGCGCGATCCTCCGCCCGCTCATGAAACGCGCCGCCGCCTCCGGCTCAAAAATCCAGGTCATGCTCCATGCCGATGACGGCTCCCTGATCCCGGCGTTGCTTTCCATCCGTGAGCTGGCCAACGAAGGTTCCAAGGACGTGATCATCGGGATGGTGGTGACGAACATGACGGAAGCCCGGCGGACCGAGGAACGGCTGCGGGCCTTGACCCACCGCGTGGTGCAGGTGCAGGAAGCCGAGCGCGGGCGCGTGGCCCTTGAATTGCACGACCACATCACTCAGTTGATCTGCGCCGTCCTCGTCCGCAGCCAGACGCTGGCGGATAATCTTTCGCCGCGCGACGGAACCTCGAAGCGGGAGGCGATCAAACTCCGCGAGATGCTCGGTCATACCGCTGGAGAAGTGGAACGCATCTCGCGCAATCTGCGGCCCAGTGTCCTGGACGAACTGGGCCTGGTCGCCGTCCTGCGCGCCACCGGCATGGAGTTCGCCCAGCGCACGGGCGTGCCCGTCCAACTGACCTGCGTGAACTTGACCGCGCGGCTGCCCGCCGAAATCGAACTGACGCTCTACCGCATCCTCCAGGAAGCGTTGCACAACGTGGAGCAGCACGCCCGCGCCCGCCAGGTGACGGTGAACCTGACCCAGCCGGGCGACGTGGTGCAGTTGACGATCCGGGACGACGGGATCGGCTTCGACCCGGAACATCGCCCGACGGGACGGAAAGCCCGAGGCGGACTCGGCCTGCTCGGGATGCGCGAGCGCGCCAGCTACGTGGGCGGCGAACTCAAGATTAAATCCGGTGGTCACGCCGGCACGGAAATCGAAGTGCGCCTTCCCTTGCCGCCAGTGGCCAGAAAGACGAAAGCCAAACCCGCTGACTTATGAAATCGAAACCCATCACCGTCCTGCTCGCCGAAGACCACCTCATCGTGCGCGAAGGATTTCTCGGCCTGCTGAAAAACGAGCGCGACATCCAGATCGTTGGCGAGGCCGAGAACGGCCGCCTGGCCGTGCAGCTCGCGAAGAAGCTCCGCCCCGCCGTCATCGTCATGGATATCGCCATGCCGCAGCTCAACGGACTCGAAGCCGCGCGCCAGATCATGCGCGCCCTGCCCGCCACGCGGCTCATCATGCTCTCCGCGCACAGCGACGACGCCTACATCGAGCAGGCCACGGCGGCGGGCGCGGTGGGTTATTTGATCAAGCAGACTTCCTCGCAGGATCTCTGCACGGCCATCCGCGAAGTTCACGCGGGGAAAACTTTCTTCAGCCCTTCGATCAGCAAGCAGCTCAAACATCAGTACGAGAAATCATCGCCGGCCGCCGGGTTGAGCAAGAAGCGCAGCGCCAGTCTGAGTGCGCGCGAAATGGAAGTGTTGCAGCTTATCGCCGAAGGCAAGGCGAACAAGGAGTCCGCCGCCGAACTCGGCATCAGCATCAAGACCGTGGAGAAGCACCGCCAGCATGTGATGGAGAAGCTGGACATCCACGACACCGCCGGATTGACGCGCTACGCCATCTCGGCCGGCATCATCGAGAACAGCGTGCAGTTGACGATTGTGTAGGGCCGGCCCTCCGGGCCTCGGAGTGGGATGCCCCCGGCTCTTGCTCCCACGGGCGCCCGCGCTCAGGGCTTCTCGGTTTTCTTGGTCTCTTCCGTTTTGATCACGCCGTCGGGAGTCTGGGTCACGGTCTTCTCTTTCGTTTTCACCGTGCCGTCGCTGCCGACGGTGCTGGTCTTGTCGCTGGAGATCGTGCGGTCGCAGCCGACGAGGAGCAAGGACAGCACCGCGGCGGACAGGGCCGCGCCCCGGACGAGGGAATGGGAATAATTTTTCATAGGGGCCAGCGTGCCCGGCGGCCGGGCGGCTGCTTATGGGGTGTTACCCTGCCTCGGTGCGCCCGGGCCTGCGGCCGCGCGTTTTCCATCTTGGGTGAAGACCCCATAGCGCGGCGCGCGCGGCGGCATCAGTCTCATGCCATGAAGAAGGCGCACCCGCCCAACGCAAAAAAAATCTCCCGGCCCGCGCGGCGTGAAACGTTCGCCCTGACGCCGGAGCAGATGGCCGAAATGGCCACGCAGATATTTTGGGGTGACGGACGCCAGGACGGACGGGTCATGGAACACTGGCCCGAGACGGAAGTGCAGATGCTCGCGGGTTTGCCCGCCAACCGCATGGCGTTATGAAAGTCCGGCATAAAAAGAAACCGCTGCTCTTCGGCGACTGGATCGTGCGCGTGTTTGACGTGTGCGGCGAGCGGCGCGCGTCCGCCGTGGTGCAGCTCGCGATCCACCGGCGTGCCGTGACCTTTCGTGAACAGCAGCGCTTCGTGGTGCATTGAACCAATTTTTCTAATTTTTATGATTATGTCCGATCCAACTTTTGCCGGCGGCACCGCCGCCACGCTCCCGCCACGCCCGGTGAATCCACCGCTGCGCATCCTGTTGCTGGATGACGACGACGACATCCGGGGCATCTATACCGAAGTGCTGGCCCTGAATGGCTACGAGGTGGACGCCGCCGCCGATGGCGAGGCGGGCTGGGCGGCGCTGCAAGCGCGCCACTATGATCTGCTCATCACGGATAACGACATGCCGAGGCTGACCGGCTTGGAACTGGTGAAGAAGGTCTGCGCCTCCGGCATGAAGGTCGCAGTCATCTTCGCGTCCGGCTCGTTGTCGTTCCAAGATTTGCGGGAGCAAACGTTTGTGCGCCAGGCCACCGAGCTGCCCAAACCTTTCTCCCCGGATGAACTCGTCCGCACCGTGCGGCGCGTGCTGTGCGGCGGTGCCGCCACGGGCCTCTCCGCCGCATGAAACAATTTTCCCCCGCCCTGCGCCGCGCTTTGGAAAAGTTCGGTGAACGGCTGCTCTCCAAATCCACGCTGGCCCGGCGCGCGCTCCTGCGCAGTGCCGCGCGCGAACGCGAAGCCAGCGAACTGGAGCGCCTCGACCGCCTGCGCAATCCCCGCGACTATCAGGGGCGGTGAGCGCGGCGTGCGTCCGCGCGGGGCGCCCGCCGGAACGGAGTTGCGGACAGCCCTGTCCGCAGTGGTTTTCCCGGTCAAACGAGGACTGTTCTCACCGCACCACCTCACCGGAAATGGCTGTCCGGTGCTCCGTCCGTCGCTGCGGTGATCACCCCATAGCCTTCCTCCGTTCCCACCGCTCATGGTGCCGGCGCAGCATGGGAAAAAAGGTTCAACCCACCGGCTTGAAAAAATGCCTGACGCGGCTGGCCCAGGCCGAAACCCGGACCGCGCAGGCCGAGACGCGCACCGAACAGGCCAAGACCCGCGCCGAGTCCGCCGAGACCCGCACCGAGCAGGCGGAGACCCGGACGGAATCGGCGAAACACCGGACGGAACAGGCCGAAGCCCGCGCCGAACAGGCGGAGTCGCGCACCGAGCGCGCCGAGGCCACCGTCCGACGCGTGCTGCATCAGACGGTGGAGGTGGAACAAAACATCGCCACGCATCAGTTGAAGAACATCACCGGGCCGAGCCCGTTGGCAGCGAAAAACCCGCTTGAAAAACTGACGGGCCGGCAGCGCGAGATTCTCCAGTTGATTGCCGAAGGCCAGAACACCAAGAGCATCGCCGAGCTGCTCAAGGTCAGCCCGAAGACGGTGGAGTATCACCGCATGAAGCTGATGGCGGGTTTGAACCTGCATGACATTCCCGGCCTCGTGCGCTTCGCCCTGCGCGTGGGACTGATTCCGCAGGAAGGGTGAGGGCTTGATTCTCAAAGAAAGTTTGAACCACGGAAGACACGGAAAACACGGAATAAAAACCGGCAGCGGATTCAGCCGGGACTGGACTGATCCAGACGCCCACCTGCGAAGACCGGGATCAGTTTTCTTCCCTTTCCGTGTCTTCCGTGGCTCATCCGCCGCCGGACTTCGGTTGCGCCGTCAGAGCAGCAATTCACGCAGACGGTAAAAACGCTTCGCGAAATTCGCCGCGTCCGGATCGGTCAGTTCCAACGCCGCCGCGGAGGGAATGAGCACCACGTCAATGAGGGTCCAGTTGGTCAAATCCACCGACGCCTCGACGTAAAAGAACCGGCCCGCCACCCCTTGCACGCTCAGGATCATCTGTCCGCCGGGCGTCATCCGGGTCTGGATTCTGGGGCCGCTCGGCACCACGGGCACGTAACTCACTTCGGCGGAGAAACCGCTCTCCAGTCCGCCCGCATCGTAGGCCGTAACGGCAAAAAAGTAGGCCACGCCCGGCGTCAGTCCCGTCATCGTCCGGCTCGTCACGTTCCCCGCCGCCACGCTCTCGGAATAACTGCCGCTCGCCGTGCCGAAATAAACGCGGTAACCCGCGACTTCATCGGAACTGGGATTGTTGTCCCACATCAAGGTCACGCTGTGCGTGGCCGGCGGCGTCACGGCGAACGCCGGGGCGGAATGGAGAAGCAGCGCGAGGAACAGAATTCCACCGAGGCTTCTCCCGCGTTCCGCGAGGCGCGCACACCCGCCCGGCGCTCCGTGGGCGCGGATCGTTTCGGTTCGAAAAAATGTGGGCATGAGGATCGTTACGTCCCGTCCCGGCCGCTTGCCACTAGGGTGATCCTTGCGGCGGCTGGGAGAAACCTTGGGGCCGGCGGAAGGAAATAATTTGCCACGGCTGCATTCGGCTGCTGGGGTCGGCACCCCATAGTTCAACACCCCATACCGCGCGCCGGAATCTGTGCCTAACGTCGCGCCGCTTAAAAACGTAATCCGCTTTTAAGATCAGGAATCACCCACGCCGGATCACCCGGACGCGCGCGCGGTGCGAGTCCGGATCAAAAAGCAAAAAAAGAACTCATGAAAACCACGACCCGAAATCAGACGCCAATCTCTTGCCCGCCCACTTCCTCCGCCCACCGTCCGCCGCGCGGCAAATTTCTCCCGGTCGCGGCGCTGCTCGCGGCTCTCGCTCTCCTGATTTTCGGGACCACGCAGGCCCGCGCCCAAGGAATTCCTCCCGGTTGCTCCGGCAGCGCCATTGGCATCAGCCTGTTCACCTCCGCGCCGGACGTGCATGTCGGCGACACGCTGACCTACAGCGTGAGCGTGTTCAACGGCATCGTCGGCAATCCCACGTCGTGTGATGCCTCGAACATCGTCGCGTCGCTCACCACGCCCGACGGCGTCGTCCATCCCATCGTGCTGCGCCGGACCTATCTGATGCACACCCAGTCGGACTTCTACACGAACATCGTCAGCTACGTGGCGCGCGCCCAGGACATCCGGCCGGACGGCACGCTGCGCGCGACGGCCGAAGACACGGCCACGATTTTTCAGAATGACACGCCCAGCACCGGCGGCGCGAATCAGGGTGTGAACACCGAGGTCAGCCTGCCCTGCGTGCAGCTCCTCGTGCAGTGCGTGCCCAGTGTCGGCGAAAACGGCGCGATTGTTTTCAATGGCACGGTGACGAACTGCGGCAACAACACCCTCGTCGGCGTGACGGTGACGAACTACGTCAACGGCGGCGCGTTCCCGGTGTTCTTCCCGACGAATCTCCTGCGCGGGCAGAGCGTGAGTTTCACCGGCAGCTACATCCCGGACGATCCCTGCCAGCCCAGCACGGCGACGCTCGTGGCCACCGCCCGCGATCAGTTCACCGCCAGTCCGCGCACGGTCATTTCCACCAACCTCACCACTTGTTCCGCCGTGATCACGCGCGGCATCCAGGTCAGAAAAACCTGTCCCGTCGGCCCGACCGCGCCGGGTTCATTGCTCACCTTCTCCGGCAGCGTCAGCAACACCGGCAACATCACGGTCACGAACGTGGTCGTGGTGAACAATCAGCCCGCAACCAACACGCTCGTCTTCACCCGCGCCTCGCTCGCGCCCGGTGAAGTCGTCACCTTCACCGGCAGTTATATTGCGCCGACGAACTGCTCCGTCACCGACACGCTCACCGCGACCGCGACCGGCAGTTGCGGCGTGCCGGTTTCGAGCACGGCCACGGCGACCTGCGCCCTCACCACCGCGCCCGCGCTCACCGTCACGGCGGTCTGCCCGGGAACGCCCGGCGTGTCCGGCGGCACTTCCAGCTACGGCGGCGTGGTGCGCAACACGGGCAACATCACTTTGAACAACGTGGTCGTGGTCAGCGACCGCCCGGTCGCGAACACCGTGGTCCTCACCGTGGCCTCGCTCGCACCCGGCGCCTCCGCGAACTACTCGGCGAACTTCACCGTGCCGCTCGATGTCTGCACCGTCACGACCTCCGTGCGCGCCACCGGTAGCGACAGTTGCAACAACGCCTCCGTGACCAACACCGCCTCCGCGACCTGCGCCATCACCACGGCCCCGGCGCTCGCCGTCACGCTCGCGTGCCCGACCGCGCCGTCCACCAACGGCGGCTTGATCACTTACACCGGCACGGTGCGAAACTCCGGCAACGTCACGTTGAACAACGTCGTCGTCACGGATCCGCAATCGTCTCCCGCCACCGTGTTCAGCGCCGCCAGTCTCGCGCCGGGCGCGTCCGCCAATTTCACCGCCAGCTTCACCGCGCCGACGAACGGCTGCTCGGTCAGCAGCACGGTGATCGCCACCGGCAGCGACAGTTGCACCAGCGCATCGGTGACTAACACCGCGTCGGCCACTTGCACGCTGGCCACGAATCCGCGCCTCATCGTCACGCAACTTTGCTCGGTCAGTCCCGTTAGCCCCGGCGGCGTGCTCAGTTACAGCGGCACGGTCAGCAACGCCGGCAACGTCACCGTGACGAACATTGTGGTGACGAATGATCGCACCGGAGCCACGCCCGTCTTCACCGCGTTGACACTGCTCCCCGGCGCGACCACCAACTTTACTGGCAGCTACACCGTCCCCGTCGGCACCGACTGCTCCATCACGTCCACGCTGACCGCGCGCGGCCATGACCTTTGTTCCGGCAGCGTCGTGACCAATGCGGCCTCCGCGACGTGTTCCATCACGGGCACGCCGCTCATCAACGTCACGTTGAACTGTCCGGCTAACTCGGTCGTCACGGGCAACTCAATCACCTTCTCCGGCACGGTCAGCAATCCCGGCAACGTCACGCTCGTCAACGTGACGGTCGTGAACAACCAGGCCTCGCCGAGCACGGTCTTCAGCGTCGCGACCCTCGCGCCGGGCGCGTCGGCGAATTTCACCGCCACCTTTGCCTCTCCGGCCAACGCCTGTTCCGTGAGCAGCACGGTGACGGCACGCGGCAGCAACACCTGCGCGGGCGTGGTCGCGACCGCCAGCGCGTCGGCGACCTGCACGCTACTCACCACTCCGGCGCTCGTGGTCCGGCAGAATTGTCCGGCGACTCCGGTGAGCGCGGGCGGCGTGCTCGCCTACGGCGGCAGCGTCAGCAACGCCGGCAATCTCACGCTCACCAACGTGACCGTGATCAACAGCCAGACGGGCACGAACATCATCTACACGGCGGTCGCGTTGCTCCCTGGCGCGGTCAGCAACTTCACCGGCAGCTTCACGGTCCCGGCCGGAACGCTCTGCACCATCTCGTCCACGGCGACGGCGACGGGCCGGGAAATTTGCGCGGGCAACACGCTCACGAACACGGCGACCACCACTTGCACGCTGGCCACCGCGCCGGCGATTGCGGTCACGCTGAACTGTCCGGTGAGTCCGACGGCCCCGGGCGGATTGGTTACTTACACCGGCAGCGTTCAGAACTCCGGCAACGTCACGTTGAACAACGTCACGGTCGTGAACAACCAGGCTTCGCCCAGCACGGTGTTGACCGTGGCGAGTCTCGCGCCGGGCGCGTCCGCCAGTTTCACGGCGAGTTTCACGGTCGCGCTGGATGCGTGCTCCGTCAGCAGCACCGTCATTGCTCGTGGTGTTAATGCCTGCTCGGCCAACGCCGTGACGAACAGCGCGTCCGCGACGTGCCAGCTCGTGACCACGCCGCGCCTCGCCGTCGCGCAAACCTGCCCGACGCCTTCGGGCGGCGTGCTGGTGTATTCCGGCACGGTGAGCAACGCCGGCAACATCACGCTGACGAACGTCATCGTGAGAAATGATCGCAGCGGCGGCACCGTGGTCTTCACGGTCGCGACGCTCGCGCCGGGAGCGCGCGCCAGCTTCAACGGGAGCTACAGCGCGGTGGCGGACGCCTGTTCCCTCACTTCCACCGTGACCGCGACGGCGGCGGACAAATGCACGGGCAACAATGTCGTCGCCACATTCACCGCCAACTGTTCGTTGCCGACGAATCCGAGAATTGTTGTCACGCAAACCTGCCCGCTGATTCAGGTCAGCCCCGGCGGCACGCTCACCTACAGCGGCACGGTCAGCAACGCGGGCAACGCCACGCTGACCAACGTGGTCGTGACCAGTGACCGCACCGGCGCGGCCATCGTGTTCAGCATCGCGACCCTCGCGCCGCGAGCCACAGCGAACTTCACGGGCACCTACGTGACGCACGACGATTGTTGCGTGGACACCAGCACGCTCACGGCGACCGGTCGTGATTGTAACAACACGCTGGCCCGCGACACCGCGACGCGCACCTGCACGCTGTCCAGTGCGGCGGCGATCAGCGTCACGAAATTCTGCCCGTCGGATCGGTTGACCCAGCTCGCGCCGGGCGACCGTCTCACCTACAGCGGCGTGGTCAGCAACTCCGGCAACATCACGCTCACCAACGTCACCGTGACCAGCACCGCGCCCACCAACGGCGCGCGCATCTTCGGTCCCGTCACGCTCGCGGCCGGCGAGTCCGCGCCTTACACCGCGTCGTTCATCATTCCGGCGGATTTCTGCGGCACGGAAACCGTCACCGCGCGCGGCGTGAACATCTGTTCGCTCGTCGCGGTCACGAACACCGCGACCACGGCCTGCCCGATCACGCTGACGCCCAGCATCACGGTGGTGAAAAATTGTCCGGCCCAGCCCACGCCGTCGGGCGGGCTGTTCGCCTTCACCGGTTCGGTGAGCAACTCCGGCAATGTCACGCTCACGAACGTTCTCGTCTTCAACTCGCAGCCGAGCAACGACACGCCCGTCTTCGGTCCCGTCACGCTCGCGCCCGGCGCGCGGACGAACTTCTCCGGCAGTTACGCCGCGCCGCTCGATTGCTGCGTCATCACCGACACGCTCACCGCGCAGGGCCAGGATCGTTGCAGCGGCACCCTTGTCACCGATACGGCCACGCAGGTCTGTCCGCTGCTCACCGCGCCGAGCCTCAGCGTGCTCATTCTCTGCCCCACGACGCCCGTGGGCGTGGGCGGCGTGTATGAGTTCAACGGTTTGATCACCAACACCAGCCCCGAAGTGCTGACCAATGTTTATGTGGTCAGCAATCTGCCGGTGCCCGGCACCGTGCTCGCCGGCCCGATGGAACTCGCGCCTGGTGAAACCGAATACTTCACCGGCAGCCACACCGTCGTCGCGGGCGCGAGCGCGCTCGTCGTCACGGTCTCGGCTCAGGACACCTGCCAGGGGCGCACCGTCAGTGCGGCGGCGAACTGCTCCGGCCCGATCAATCCGCCGAACCAGCCGCGCGCCATCACCGTCGTCATCAACGGCAACGGCACCGTGGGCGGCGTGGCCAACGGCCAGGTCTTGAACATCGGCCAGAGTTACACCGCCACGGCGACGCCGGCGGCCGGATCGTCCTTCGTGAATTACTCCGGCGGCGTCACGGGCACCGCCCCCTCGCTGACCTTCACCATGCGCTCGAACCTGGTGCTCATCGCGAACTTCCGGTTCAACAGCACCAACGGATCGAATGTGTTCATCCCGGTGGCCGGGGTTTTCAAGGGCCTGTTCTACAACACGAACGAGGTGCAGAACAGCAACGCCGGCTGCTTCACGCTCACCATGACGGCCAGCGGCGCTTACCGCGCCACGGTGCAGAATCAGGGCCGGAATTATGCCGTGAGCGGCGCCTTCAATGCCGCCGGTCATGCGACCAACACCATCCTGCGCGCCGGGGTCAGCGCGCTGACGGTGAACTGGCAGGCGGACCTCGCCGATACCGATTATCTCGGCGGCACGGTCAGTGACGGCCGCACCGTCGCGACGTTGGACGGCGGACGCGATGTCTTCACCGCCGCGCGGCCCACGACGCATGCGGGCCGCTACACGCTCGTCATTCCGGGCGCGGACGGCGCGACCAACTCACCGGCGGGAGATGGTTACGGTGCCGTGGTCGTGGATGCGGATGGCGACGTGCATCTCAGCGGACGCCTCGCCGACGGCACGGCAATAGTTCAGAACACGGCGCTCTCGAAGAACGGCGAGTGGCCGGTCTGCCTCGCGCTTTACCAAGGCAAGGGCTTGTTGATCGGCTGGCTGCAGTTCGCGGATGACGGCACGAATGATCTCGCCGGCACAGTGCGTTGGATGAAACCGGTTCAGCCCACGAGCGTGCTTTACAAGGCGGGCTTCTCGGTGAACACCGACGTCATCGGTTCGCGCTACGTCGCGCCGTCCGGCACGAACAAGATGCTGAACATCACGAACGGCGTGGTCGTGCTCAGCGGCGGCAATCTGCCATCGAGCAGCAACGCGGTCACCTTCGGCGCGAGCAGCAAGCTCGTGAACAACGGCACGAACACGCTCAAGCTGCTCTTCACACGGACCACGGGATTGTTCAGCGGCACGTTCAAGGAAACCGGCGGCACGAAGATCTACGCCATCAAGGGCGCGGTGTTGCAACGCCAGAACGAAGGCGCGGGCTACGCGCCCGGCACCAATCAAAGCGGGCGTGTGGTCTTCCAGGCCGCGCCTTAAAATTCAGAAGAGAAGCGGGCGGCCCGGGCGGAGCGGTTCGGGCCGCCCGGCTACCGTCCCCAATTTTTGGGTCAGGCATGTGGTGAGACTGGTCGCGCTGCGACCAGTCTTTTTTCTTAGTGGGGCAGTCGTCCCGGCTTTCCCACTACGATGTGGTTCACACCACGACGCGAAAAATTGTCAGCCGTCCCCGCTCCAACTAATCTCGCTCATGTTTCTCACCGGACTCGGCACGGCGGTTCCGCCCCAGCGCTTCACGCAGGCGGAATGCTGGGCCGCTTTACAACGCGCGCCGCAGTTCTCCTCTCTCAACGCGCGCGCCCACGCCGTTCTGCGCAAAGTCTTGTCCGGCGAAAACGGCATCGCCACCCGCCACCTCGCGGTCACGAGGCTGGAGGAGGCGTTCGTCCTCACGCCCGACGCGCTGCACGCGCGCTTCGCCGGGCACGCGCCCGCGCTCGCCACGCAAGCCGCCGAACGCGCCCTCGCCGCCGCCCGGCTCGCGCCCGCCGACGTGGACGCCCTTCTCATCAGCACTTGCACCGGCTGCCTCTGCCCCGGACTCACCAGCTACGTGAGCGAGCGGCTCGGCCTGCGCGCCGATGTGCAGGCGCTTGATCTGGTCGGACAAGGTTGCGGCGCGGCGCTGCCGAACTGCCGCACGGCGGAAGCCTTGCTCGCCTCGGGCCGCGCGCGCCACGTCCTGTCCGTCTGCGTCGAGGTGTGCAGCGCGGCCTTCTACCTCGACAACGATCCCGGCGTGCTCATCAGCGCGTGTCTCTTCGGCGATGGCGCGGGCGCGGCCGTGTGGTCTGCGCAACCCGCCGCGCACGCGCGCCGCATGGAATGGAGATCGGCGGACACCGTTCTCAGCCCGTCGGATCGTGACGCGCTCCGCTTCGAGCAACGCCACGGCATGATGCGAAACATTCTCACCCGCGAAGTGCCCGCGCTCGCGGCCAAGCATGTGGAAGAACTTCTCACCAAAATGCTCGGACACCATCCGCTCGAACGCGCCGATGTGACCGGCTGGATTCTCCACGCCGGCGGCCGCGAAGTGCTGGCCGCGTTGCAGCAACGTCTCGGCTTCCGCGCGGAAGACTTGCAGCGCAGTGCCGCCGTGCTGCGCGAGTTCGGCAACGTCAGCAGCCCGTTCGTGTTCTTCGTGCTGGAACGCGCGCTCACGGAAAGCGCGCCCGGCGGCTGGTGGTGGATGTCCTCCTTCGGCGCGGGTTTCAGTTGCCACGGCGCTTTTCTGAAAGTGGATTGAGCCATGCGCCGCGTCGTTGAACCCGAACTGCTCGACGAACTGCCGCCGTCTGATCCGCAGGCGATCCGTTCGCGCGGCGATTTGCGGCGGTTAAATTTTCTGATGGGCCACGCGGGCTTTCTGACGCGCGCGTTGCGCCGCCGTCTTGATGAGAAAACTTTTCCCTCCCGCGCGCTGCGCCTGGTCGAACTGGGCGCGGGCGACGGCACGCTGCTTCTCCGACTGGCGCGCGGCTGGTCGGCTCTCGGCGTGACGGCGGAAGTGACCCTGCTCGACCGGCAGAATCTGGTCAGCGCCGAGACGCGCCGCGCCTTCGCCGCGCTCCACTGGTCCGTCGAATGCGTGGCGAGCGATGTCTTCGCCTGGCTGGAGCAGCCCGCGCCCCGCGTGGACGTGATGCTCGCGAATTTGTTTCTCCACCATTTCTCCGACGAGCAACTGGCGATGCTGTTCCGGCTCGCCGCTGCGAGAACGAACGTGTTCCTCGCCTGCGAGCCGCGCCGTGCGCTGCTCGCGCTCGCGGCCGCCCGCGCTCTTGCACTGCTCGGTTGCCATGCCGTCACGCGGCACGACGCCGTGGTCAGCGTGCGCGCCGGTTTCGCCGGTAACGAACTTGCCGCGCTCTGGCCGTCCGCGCCGGAATGGAAGCTGCGCGAACAATCCGCCGGACTCTTCAGCCACGGCTTTCGCGCGCAACGAAATGTCTGAACCCATCATCATCGTAGGCGGCGGGCTGGCGGGGCTGACGCTCGGCATCGGACTGAGGCGGCGCGGGGTGCCGGTCAGGGTGTGGGAGGCGGGACGGTATCCGCGTCACCGTGTGTGCGGGGAATTCATCAGCGGGCGCGGGCAGGCGGCGCTGGCGCGGCTTGGTTTGTCGGACGGACTGCAAGGCGCGGGCGCGGGCACGGCCACCAGCGCGGCCTTCTTCGAGGGGGACACGAACCTCGCCACGCGCCCGCTGCCGGAAGCGGCGTGGTGTGTCTCGCGTTTGGTTTTGGATGCATGGCTCGCGCAAGAATTTCAACGGCTCGGCGGCGAGCTGCGCACGGGCGCGCGCTGGACGGGTGAATTCGGCGCGGGTGTGGTGCGCGCCAGCGGTCGGCGCGCGGAGCCGGTGGCGGAAGGCTGGCGGCTGTTCGGCTTGAAAGTCCATGCGCGCGGCGTGGCGCTGGACGCTGATTTGGAAATGCACTTTCTGCCCGGGGGCTACGTGGGTTTGTGCCGTCTGCCAGGCGGCGAAGTGAACGTCTGCGGTTTGTTTCGCAGCGCGACGACCGTGCCTGATCTGGCGCAACGCTGGCGCGAATGGCTCGGCGGTCCCGCCGGCTCGGTGCTGCACGCGCGGCTGGCCGGCGCGCAGTTCGAGGAAGATTCTTTTTGCTGCGTGGCGGCACTGGGCCTGCGTCCGCGCCGCGCGACGGACTGGAACGAGTGTGGCGTGGGCGATGCGCTGACGATGATTCCGCCGGTGACGGGCAACGGCATGTCCATGGCGTTCGAGTCTGCGGAACTCGCCATCGAACCGCTCGTGCAGTTCAGTCGCGGCAAACGGACGTGGGCGCAAGCGCGGCGCGAGATCGCGACGGCGTGCGATCAGCGCTTCGCCGCGCGGCTGCGTTGGGCGGCGTGGTTGCAGCGGGCGCTGTTTTTTCCGCCCGCGCGCGCGGCGCTGCTCGGCGTGGCCGCGCGCGCGGCGTGGGGCTGGCGCGAAGTGTTTCGGCGCACGCGGTGACGTGTTCCCATCCCGCAGCGCTCGCGCCGGGGTGAACACCCCAGAGAGTTACACCCCATAGAACCTCCGCACTTCTGCGCGCATCGTGCGGGCCGTGAAAAGTTCACCCGAACCGAAAGGCCAGTTGCAAAAAGCCGAGGACGGCTTTGCAACCCGCACTATGGAATCAACCCCCGCCGGCTCAAAACCGCCGGGTTCATTGGCTTTCCTGCCTGCGGCGCAAACTTAGCTAGACGAAAACGAACTCACACGAGCGAAGAATTACGGAACAAAAAAACAGAAACAAAAATTATGAAACGAACATTGCCCATCCTCTTCACCGCCACCGCCGCGTCACTTTTGTCGTTCACCGTCCTGGCCCAGGACAACAACAACCGGCCCCAATCGGATCGCCCGGAATACACCCGAGACCGCTCGGCCCGCACCACGTCACACGCCGGACGCTTGCACAGCGCGGCCAAGGCCAGTGACGTCATCGGGATGACGGTGAAAAATTTGCAGGACGAAAAACTTGGCACCGTGGAAGACCTCGCGGTGGATGTGGAATCCGGACGCATCGTGCAGGTAATTCTTTCCACCGGTGGATTCATCGGCGTGGGCGACCGTCTCTCCGCCGTGCCGCCCGGCGCGTTGCATCATGACGTGGCGAACAAGGTTCTGCACCTCGACGCAAACAAGGAGAAGCTCAAGAGCGCGCCGGAATTTAAGAGCGCGATGTGGTCCGAGCATTCGGACAGCGAGCACCTTTCGGCCGTCTATGCTTATTACGGCCAGGAACCCGCGTTCAAATTCATCCACAAGGGCGACCTCAACGACGGCGCGGCCAACACCTCGTCCACGCGCAACGCGGACGGCACTTGGAACAAAGCGCGTCTGACCGGCGAGCGTCAGTGGATGATTCCCACCACGCGTCTCACCCAGATTCAGAAAGCCTCGAAGCTCATGGGCATGCCGGTGAAGAACCGGCAGGACGAAAAACTTGGCACGGTGGACAACCTCCTCGTGGACGTGCAAGCGGGCCGCATCGTGGCGGTCGTGGTCACGGCCGGCGGATTCATCGGCATCGGTGAGGAACTGAGCGCGGTGCCGCCCACGGCTCTGGCCTTTAACCAAGGCAACAACTCGCTCCAACTCGACACAACCAAGGAACAGTTGGCCGCCGCGCCGCATTTCAAGGCCGACCAGTGGCCTGATTTCAGCCAGCCCATGTATTCGGACAGCGTGTATCGCGCTTACAAGATGGAGCCGTACTTCACTACTAATGCGATGACCGAGGCGGACAACACCGCGCGCAATGTGCGTGACCGCAACGACCGCACGCTCACGCCCTTCGATCAGGGCAACAGCCAGGCCGACACGGACATCACGGCACAAATCCGCAAGAGCATCAACGCCAGCAAAGACGCGTCGGTGAATGCGAAGAACGTGAAGATTATCACGAACAACGGTCGCGTCGTCTTGCGCGGGCCGGTCAACAACTCTGAGGAGAAGCGGATGATTGGCGACATCGCCAACGGGGTCGCGCGTGCCGAGAACGTGGACAACCAGTTGGAAGTCACCTTCAAGAAGCTCGGCAACTAATTCAGTTTCACATCAACAAAACATCAACCAAGAAAGCAAAACATCATGTCTAAAAAATCTGTATTCTGCATCGCCACGACCCGCGACCAGGCTGACCGCATCGTGGATCAGCTCAAAGCGTCGAACTTCTCGAACAACGACATCTCCGTGCTCTTCCCGGACAAGAGCACGACCAAGGATTTCGCCCACGAGAAAAACACCAAGGCTCCTGAAGGCGCGGTCGCCGGCGCGGGCACGGGCGGCGTGGTCGGCGGGGCGCTCGGCTGGATCGTCGGCATCGGCGCGCTGGCCATTCCTGGCGTCGGGCCGTTCATCGCGGCGGGTCCGATTCTCGCGGCGCTCAGCGGCGCGGCCATCGGCGCGGCGGCGGGCGGCATTGCCGGCGGTCTGATCGGTCTGGGCATTCCTGAGATCGAGGCAAAGCGTTACGAAGGCAAGGTCAAGGAAGGCAACATCCTCCTCTCCGTTCACACCGAGAACTCCGAGGAGATCAAACGGGCCAAGGAAATCTTCACCAACGCCGGGGCGCACGACATCTGCACCACGGGCGAGTCCACTGCTCCGGATGCGCCGAAGGCCGACCAGCCCTCGAAGTATCAGGACAAGGGCTACGCCACCGTGCGGAACTGATTTGCTCACCAACTCCTGCGGCCAGGAGGCTGGCCGCAGGATAAATTTCATCCCTAAAAAACAAAACTCATGAACACCAAGACGCTCAAAGATTTGTTCCTCGACGAACTGGCCGACATGTACGACGCCGAAAAGCGTATCGTGAAGGCGCTGCCGAAGATGGCGAAGGCCGCGACCTGCACCGACCTCAAGGCGGCGATGGAGAAGCACCTGAAGGAAACCGAAGGCCATGTGAAAAAGCTCGAACAGGTCTTCCAAGCCTTCGGCGAAAAAACCGTGGGCAAGACTTGCGAAGCGACCAAGGGTTTGCTCGAAGAGGGCGATGAGATTGCCGCGGAGTTCAAAGACTCGCCGGCCATCAATGCCGCGCTGATCGCCGCCGCGCAGAAGGTTGAACACTACGAGATGGCCTCCTACGGCTGCCTGCACGAATGGGCGGGCCTGCTCGGCAACTCGAAAGCCGCCGGCCTCTTGGAAGACATTCTCAACGAGGAGAAGGCCACCGACCAAGTGCTGACCAACCTCGCCGTCGCCAGGAGCAACGAGGAAGCACTGTGCGAAGAGTGCGACCAGGACGCGGACGAAGCCGCCACGACACGTCCCATGACGGCGGGCGTCCGTTAGACAATCCGGCCCGGGCCGCGTCGCAAGGCGCGGGCCGGGCCAAAACCTTTCAACCTCTTTTCAAATGATGTTCGTCCCGATGTTCGCCGCCGCCGGTTACTCGCTGATTTATCTTCTGTTCGGAGGCGGTCTGGGTGGAGCCGCGCTCATTTTCATCGTGCTCAAAATGATCGGCAAGTGAGCGCGCCCGCGCGTCTGCCGGCCGAAATTTTTCGGAAAGGTCTGCTGTGAAAATCCCGACCATGAAAACCATTCTGTTCTCCGCCGCCCTGGCCGTGCCGACCGCATTGCTGCTCGCCGCCCACGGTCCGCCCAAGGCCAACAAGCCAATGCAAGCCGTGCTCGATCAGCTCGCAAGTCTGGGCGGAAAACCCATTGAGCAGCTCACGCCGCAGGAAGCGCGCACGCAGCCTACGCCGGCCGACGCCGTGAAGGCGCTGTTGCAAAAGCGCGGCGAGAGCACCGCGCCGGAAGCCGTGGCGAAGGTGGAGAACAGGTCCATTCCGGGACCGGGCGGGGAGATTGCCATTCGCATCTACACGCCGAAGGGGACCGGGCCTTTCCCCGTGGTGCTCTACATTCACGGCGGCGGCTGGGTCATCGCGGACCTCGACGTTTATGATTCCTCGCCGCGCGCGCTCGCCAACGCCGCCGGGGCCGTGGTGGTTTCCACGCATTATCGGCTCGCACCGGAGCATCCCTTTCCCGCGTCGCACGACGACACCTTCGCGGCCTACCTCTGGGTGCGTGAGAACGCGGCTTCGTTCAACGGCGATCCGCAGCGCATCGCCGTGGCCGGGGAAAGCGCCGGCGGCAACATGGCCGCCGCCATTTCGCTGACGGCGCGTGAGCGCCAGGTGCCGCTGCCGGTGCATCAGGTGCTCATCTATCCCGTGACCGGCACGGACATGGACACGCCGAGCTTCAAGGAAAACGCGAACGCCAAGCCGTTGAACCAGGTGATGATGGTCTGGTTCGCCGGCCACGAATTCAAAAAACCGTCGGACACGAAAGATCCGCGCATTGATTTGCTCCACGCCAACCTGCGCGGTCTGCCCCCGACCACGATCATCACCGCGCAAATCGATCCGCTCCGCTCGGGCGGCGAGATGCTGGCCGACAAATTGAAGGCCGCCGGAGTGAAGGTGGACTTCAAAAACTACACCGGCGTGACCCACGAATTCTTCGGCATGGGCGCGGTGCTGAAAGAGAGCCGTGACGCGACACAGTTTGCGGCGGGCCATTTGAAGAAAGCTTTCAAGAACAGTTCCGCCCTCCACACCAAAACAAGCCAACAGGAGAAACCATGACCACGCTCTTGAAGAAAAATTACCCCGCCCAGGCCCGCGAATACTTTGCCAAGAAAATGGCCTTCACCACCGGCCCGGTGGAATTGAACGCGCAAATCGAAAGCCACGCCGACCTCGTAATCGTGGATGTGCGCGCACGCGAGGACTTCGAGGCGGGCCACATCCCCGGCGCGATCAGTTTGCCGCGCGAGAAGTGGAACGCGCCCGAGGGCTTGAGCAAAAAGAAGCCCATTGTCCTCTACTGCTATTCCCACGTCTGCCATCTCGGCGCGGCGGCGGTGCAGTTCGCCGGACTCGGCTATTCGGTGATCGAAATGGACGGCGGCTTCAAGGCTTGGAAGGAGAACGACCTAGAGGTCGAACCAGGCGAGCCGGACGAACCGGCGGCGGAGCAGGAAAATGTGCGGGCCGTGTCGGCGTGAGCAATCCAACCAAGACCACAAAATGAAAGCCCTCATCTACCACGGCCCGCGCGACGTGCGCATCAAGAACGTTCCGGACGCGAAAATTGAACGCCCCACCGATGCGCTGGTGAAGATTACCAGCACGAACATCTGCGGCTCCGACCTGCACATGTACGAAGGCCGCACCGACGTGGAAGAGGGAAAAATTCTCGGTCACGAAAATCTCGGCCAAGTCGTGGAGATTGGTGCGGCCGTGGCCGGCATCAAGGTGGGCGACTGGGTTTGTCTGCCGTTCAACATTGCCTGCGGCTTCTGCAAGAACTGCGAGCGCGGTTTCACAGGCGCGTGTCTCTTCATGAATCCCGGCACGGCGGGCGCGGCCTACGGCTTCGCCGGCATGGGACCGTACAGCGGCGAGCAGGCGGAATTTTTGCGCGTGCCGTACGCGGACTTCAACTGTCTCAAACTTCCCGAAGACGCGCGGGAGAAGGAAAACGATTACGTCATGCTCTCCGACATTTTCCCCACCGGCTGGCACGCCACGGAACTGGCGGGCGTGAAACCCGGCGAGTCGGTCGTCATCTACGGCTGCGGTCCCGTCGGGCTGATGGCCGCGCACGCGGCCATGATCAAAGGCGCGAGCCAGGTCTTCATCGTTGATTCCCAGCCCGACCGGCTGGCGCTGGGAAAGGAAATCGGGGCCATCCCGATTGATTATTCCAAGGGCACGGCGGTGGAACAAATTCTCGAACTCACGAACGGCGAAGGCGCGGATCGCGGTTGCGAATGTGTGGGCTACCAGTGCCACGACCCCGCCGGGCATGAAGTGCCGAACGCCACGATGAACGATCTCGTGAAGTCGGTGCGTGCCACCGGCGGCATCGGCGTGGTCGGCGTGTTCGTGCCGGAAGATCCAAAATGCCCGGACGATCTCGGCAAGGAAGGCAAACTCGCCTTCGACTTCGGACTCTTCTGGTCGAAGGGGCAGAAGGTCGGGACGGGTCAGGCGAACGTCAAAGCCTACAACCGTTACCTCTGCGAACTCATTCACGCCGGACGCGCCAAGCCGTCGTGGATCGTCTCGCACGAACTGCCGCTGTCCAAGGCGCCCGAGGCCTACGAGAACTTCGATCGGCGCAAGGACGGCTGGACCAAGGTCGTGCTGAAGCCGGGCGGCTAGCGGCGTGCGCGGCGCGGGCCACCGCGCCGACGCATTTGGTTGCTTGCCCGATCCCCCTGCAACTTGATCGCGAGCGCGGCGTCGCAATAATCGATGCTGCAATGCAGCATACCGACGCGACCGCCCGTTTTCTACACCCCGCCGCGGTGCTCGCGGCGGTGTGGATGCTGTGCATCGCGCCGGCCTTCGGCTTCGGCTTCGACGACGTTGCACGCGAAGCCGATCGCATCGCCAGAGCGCCCTGGCGCGAGCCGGCGGCGGCCGATCCCGCGCTGCGCGCGCTGGGCTACGACGCGGTGCGCAGGCAGCGTTTCCGGCCCGAGCATTCGACCTGGCGCGGCAGCGGCGTGCCGTACGAATTGCAGTACTTCCCGCTCGGCAACGGCAATGTCCGCCCGCTCGCGCTGTTCGAGGTGGTGGACGACGCGGTGCGCGCCATCGATGTCCCGGCCGCCGCCTTCGAGCACGGCGCGAGCGCCGGCGCAGCGGGCTGGCGCCTGAACCGCTGGATCGAGCGCCCGCCGCGCAGCGACGAGGTCGCCGCCTTCCTGGGCGCGAGCTATTTCCGCGTCATCGCCGAAGGCCTGCGTTACGGCGCCTCGGCCCGCGGTGTCGCGGTCGATACGGTGGGCGGGCGCGCGGGCGAGGAGTTCCCGTCCTTCACCACGTTCTGGATCGTCCGGCCGCGCCCGGGCGACACGGCAGTACAGGCCTTTGCGCTGCTCGAATCGCGCCGCGTCACGGGTGCTTACTCATTAATCGTGCGCCCCGGCGCGACCGCCACCGTCGAGGTGCGCGCGCGGCTCACCTTGCGCGAGCCGGTGGCGCGCCTGGGCATCGCTGCGCTGACGAGCATGTTTCTCGGCGGCGAAGTGCAGCCCATGCAGGCCGACTTCCGACCCGAGGTGCACGACTCCGACGGCCTGCAGATTGCGGCCGCCGACGGCGAATGGCTGTGGCGACCGCTGCTCAATCCGCGCGGCGTCTTCCTCACCGGCCACGCGATGGCGGCGTCGCCGCGCGGCTACGGCCTGATGCAGCGCGACCGCGCCTTCGCGAGCTATCAGGACCTGGAGGCGCGCTACGAGCTGCGGCCCAGCCTGTGGATCGAGCCGGTCGGCGACTGGGGTCCGGGCCGGGTCGAGCTGCTGCAGTTCCACACCCCCGACGAAACGCACGACAACATCGCCGCGTACTGGGTGCCCGCCACCCTGCCAGAACCCGGCCAGCCGCTGGAC
>JANOAY010000951.1:0-1647 GCA_031411375.1 Pedosphaera sp.
GATGTCGTTGGTGAGTGTGTGGTTGAGAAATTTTTCCGCGCTCGGGCCGCTCACGCAAATCTCGCCCATGTGCGAGATGTCGAAAATGCCCGCCGCCTTCCGCACGCAGAGATGCTCGTCGGTGATGCTGGAATACTGCACGGGCATTTCCCAGCCGCCGAATTCAATGAGCTTGCCACCGAGCTTCTGGTGCGCGGCATAGAGCGGAGTGCGTTTGAGTGACATGCGGCGGACAATTCAGCAGCGGTGATGCGGAGGCAAATGAGATTATTTAATCGGGCTTGAACTCAGCCCCACTTCTCCAATTTCAACTGCTCCTTGGGCAGTCCGAGATCGTGCAGCACGAGATGTTCGGCGGCGTCCACGAGCGCGTTCGGGCCGCAGGCGTAGAAGACGGTGTTCGCCGAATCATCGCCCACGATTTCTTTGACCCACTCCGGCGTCAGGCGTCCACGACGGCCGGGCCACGGGTCTTCCGCGCCGAGGCGCGTGCAGGTGACGAGGAATTTGAACTTGGGATTCTCCGCTTCGAGCGCGCGGAACTCGTCGTTAAAGATGATGTCGGTCGTGGTGCGGACGCTGTAGAGAATGGTGATGCGCGTATCCAGACTGCGCCGCGTGGCCTCACGCGCGAAGCCGCGAAATGGCGTGATGCCCGAGCCGCCCGCGATGCAGATGAGATGCTTGCCCGGCGGATCATAGACCGGGAGAAATTTCCCGACGGGCGGAATGACCATCAATTTGTCGCCCGCTTTGGCCCAGTCCACCATGCGCGTGCCCATCTTGCCTTCGCGCTTAATCGTCACCTCGAAGAAGCCCTGGTCGAGCGCGCAGGAGGAGAGCGAGTAGGCGCGCTTGTAGTTCGTGGTGTCGGGCCAGTAGGTGGTGATGAACTGCCCGGTCTTGAACTCGCACTCGTAGCCCTCGGGCCATTTGATGTGGAGGGTCTTGGTGTCGGGAAGTTCCATCTTCACCGTCTCGATCAGCATTTCAGCAGGGCCTTTTGCCATAAGATTAATTCGGGTTGCGGTGGCAGAATAGGCGTCGGGCTTGGGCTGGCAAGCCGCGAATGGACTGAAAGCCGGAGGGGTTGCGCTACTGATTCGGAGCGCGCCGAGAACGCCGCAGCGATTCATGGATCTCGGCCGGGCGCGAATTTGCCCCGCCCCGGCGGAGTTGACATCCCGGGGCAAAATCCCCACTTTCCGGCCTGTTAAGAATTAAGGGCCTACCGGCAGGCGGCGAAAATTTGCTAATCGCAGGAGTTCCTTAAACCAGAACCGAAACAAAACATCCTATGAAAATTCAGTCTAAAACTATCGCCGCGTCCGTCGCGTGTGCGCTGCTGCTCGTCGGCTGCGCCACCCAGCAGCAGACCCAAACCAAGCCCGTCGCCGCTGCTCCCGCTCCGACCCCGGCCAAGTCCACTCCGCCCGCGTCCGGCTACGGCCCGCACTACACCACTTACGAGGCGAACGGCACGAAATTCACGCGCGGTTCCATCGGCTACCCGTCCGGTTTGCGCGACGGCTCCGGCTTGCTTTTGGAAAAGACCGTTCCGGCGGAAGTCCAGGCCGGCGTGCCCTTCTCCTACACCATCAAGGTCAGCAACCTCGCCCCGTGCGAAGTCCGCGACGTGACGGTGAT
>JANOAY010000952.1:0-8918 GCA_031411375.1 Pedosphaera sp.
ACCGTGCCGGTGAAGCCCTGCGCGCGCGTGCGACCGTGAACGAAAATGGCGGCGACGCCGGCGTCCTCCAGCGCGCGGGCGAGGTCGGGGGCGGTGATGTTGTCGTCGTCCCAGCCGAGGCGCATCTTCGCGGTGACGGGAATTTTCACGGCCTCGACCATGCCGCGCACGAGGGCGGCGGTCTTGTCGAGTTCGGTCATCATGGCGGAGCCGCCGCCGACTTTGCAGACCTTCTTCACGGGGCAGCCCATGTTGATATCGACGGAGGAAATGCCGCGCTGTTCCAGCACCACGGCGGCGTCGCGCATTTCCTCGGGCACGGAGCCGAAGAGTTGCACGGCGAGCGGCCGGTCGGCGGGACAGGTCTCGATGAGCTTGAAGGCCTTGGGATTTTTTTCGAGGAGCGAGCGGGCGTTAACGAGATCGGTGGTGGCGAGGTCGAGGCCGCCGACTTCGCGCACGGCGAGGCGGAACGGCAGGTTCGTGTAGCCGGCGAGCGGCGACAGGAACAAATTGGATTTCAACTCAAGCGAGCCGAAGCGAATCATCGCGCGCAGGATAGCGGTGACGGCGGGATAATTCCAAAGGGCAATCTGGAGTGTGGAGGAGGAAATGGTTTTGCCGGGGTGAGGGCGAGCCTCCGCAAAACAAACTTCGCAAACATACTCACGGCGCAAACTCGTTCGCGAATCCTTGCTGGCGCAACGCCTCGTAGAGGACGAGGGCGGCGCAGTTCGAGAGATTCAGCGATCGGGCGTCGGCGTTGAACATCGGGATGCGGAGCCACTGGTCGCGATTCGGTTCGAGCAAACTTTTCGGCAGCCCTGCCGTCTCGCGACCGAAGATGAGGTAATCGTTCGCGCCGTACTTCACCTCGGCGTAGTGCTGCGTGCCGCCGGATTCGATGAACCACAACCGGGCGTCCGGCGGCACGGTGGCGGCGAACTCGTTCCAATTTTTCCAACGGTGCCATTCCACATGCTGCCAGTAATCCATGCCGGCGCGCTTGAGCTGCGCGTCATCGAGCTTGAAGCCGAACGGCTCGATCAGGTGCAGCGTGGTGTGCGTGGCGGCACAGAGGCGCGCGACGTTGCCGGTATTCGGCGGGATTTCAGGTTCGACGAGGACGAGGTGCATGGGGAGTGGTTGCAGGTTGAAAGTTGAAAGTTGCAGGTTCGTGCGGGTGGAAACCTTCAGTCTTTTCGTTTCGCCTTTTTGTAGAAGACCTTCCACAAGACCAAACCAAGCGCAGGCGCGGTCATGCCGGCGAGGCGGCGGTCACGGGCGGCGAGCATGGTCTGCACATCTTCGGGCGTGAACTTCCCCTGCCCCACCTGGACGAGCGTGCCCACGATGCCGCGGCACATTTTGTAGAGGAAGCCGTCGCCCTCGATGATGACCGTAAAAGTGCGCCCGCTGCGCCGCAGTTCGCAGCGCGTGACGGTGCGGACGGTGGTTTCCATTTCGTAACCGCGATTGGCGGCGAAGGATTTGAAGTCGTGCTTCCCAACGAACACGCGCGCGGCCCGGCGCATCGCGGCCATGTCAAGCGGCTGCGGCACATGCCACGCCTGCGCGCGGAGGAGAGGATTCATCGCGGGATGGTTCCAGATGGCGTAGCGATACTGTTTTCCGGCGGCGTGAAAGCGCGCGTGAAAATCCGGGCGTGCACGTTTGGCGGAGAGGATGCGGATGTCGAGCGGGAGAAGGGCGTTCAGCGCGAGGGCGAGCTTTCGCACCTCCATGCGGAACTCCGCTTTCGGAATCTCCACATGCGCGACCATGCCGAGCGCGTGGACGCCGGTATCCGTGCGGCTCGAACCGTGGACGCGGCCCGCGTTGGGAAACAATTTCTGCAACGCCTCCTCGACGCGCTGCTGCACGCCGAGACCGGTCTTCTGCACCTGCCAGCCTTGGTAGCTCGTGCCGTCGTAGGCAATGACGAAGCGGAATTTCAGAGACGGCGGAGCCGCTCCGGCTTCCTGAGTTTCTGCGATTTTTTTTTCCGTCTGCAAGGCGCGGAATCTCCCGCCGCACTGCTGAAGCGAACAAGCGCAAAAGCGGACGGTGATTTTTCGTGGAAAAATTTGCCAAGCGCGCCGGGTCTGCCACGTTCCGCGCGCACCGGCAAAACGGCGGCGTGAAGGAGGCTCGAATCGGCAGGCAAAAGGGCTTTTTTCCAAGAACAGACTTGTTCCAGCCGGAGCATTGCCCTAAGCACTGGCGCAATTTCGTCCCGGCTGAAAGTGGACGAGGAAAAATTTTGTGGCTGAAGAAGCGATAGAAGTGGAAGGGACCGTGAGTGTCGTGCTGCCTGGCACGATGTTCCGCGTCGTGCTCGACAATAAACACGAAGTGCTGGCGCACATCTCCGGCAAAATGCGGAAGCGGTTCATCCGCCTGACCGCCGGAGACCGGGTGCGGATGGAAATGTCGCCCTATGATTTGAGCAAGGCGCGCATTACTTATCGCCTGCGTTAGAAATGTCCGTGTTGGAATAAATATTTATCATGCTGCTGTTTTTCTTCTGGGTTGGCGTCGGCGTTCTGGCCGGCACCGTGGTCGGCACTTTCTTTGAGTGGACGCTGCACCGCTTCTTCATGCACCGCCCCTCCTTGGGCTGGCGCTATCCGTTTGAAAAGCACGCGCTCATTCATCACCACATTTTTCGCGCCGACCACAGCTATCATCTCAAGCACGACCACGACAAAAAAACCATTCCGATGGCGTGGTGGAACGGGCCGGCGATTGTCGCGACGGGCATGATTCCGTTCTTCATTTTCTCGATGCTCTCGCACAAGTGGGGCGTGCTCTGCGGCGCGGCCGTGGCCTTCACCGTCTATTTTACGGCCTACGAATATCTGCACTGGTGCATGCACCTGCCGAGGCAGCGGCATGTCGAGCGCTCGGGGATTTTCTTCCGGCTAAACGGCCATCACCTGCTGCATCACCGTTACATGCACAAGAATTTCAACGTGGTGCTGCCGCTGGCGGACCTGCTGCTCGGCACTTTGTTGCTGCGCTCGAAGGTGAGTTTCCCGCAGGCGCGCGGCCAGGCCGTGCCGGACGTGCAGCCGCGCACGCGCAAGGTCGAAGAAGTGGCGGCCTGAAGATTCGTTGAGCGCGGAGGCGGAAAGCCTCGCGCTGCGAGGCGCGGCCGGACTTGGGCATCGCCCCCGGCCTCGCAGCGCGAGGCCTCCCACCAAGCCCCGCCGCTCGCCAGTGCTATACGGACCCACCCGGTCAGAGTTCGTCCCGGATAATTTTTCCGGCCTTCTTTTGTCTTCGTGCCCGCCCTGAATTCATACGGGGCTTTTCGCCGCTTCCGTAGCCGCACTTCTTCTGATCGGCGCATGTCTCATTCCGTGTCAGAGTCGTTGGGCACTGTCCATTCACAGCCTCCCGCCTCCGTGGATTCCCGCCGGGAGTGTCCCGTAATTCACCTACCCCCCTCCGCGAGCTTCCACGAATGGCGCGCGCCGCCGGTTGTGAAAGGATGCCCGGCATTGCTCCGCAAGTTTTGTGGCCGCATTCGCCCGGATCGAAAAAAGCCGGACGAGTCAGGACACAAAACGCACGCAGACAAAAAAACAGTCCGTAATCAGAAAGAAAAAAACTATGAACCGAGCCTTAAAATGCGCCGCCTTGTGCGCGGCCTTAGCCACGGCGGCCATCCCCGCCTCGGCCACCATGCAACTCCGCGTCTCCGACGGCACGCCTGCCGGGACCATTATTATCATCGACCAAGGGATCGATGACGCCGACCCGACGCTCGGCGTCGTCTCCTACTCCGGCCCCGTGGGCAGCCAGTGGCTGATCACGGTCAACACCGGCGTCACCAAGCCCGCGCTCGGCAGCGCCGCGCAGCCGGACATTGATTTGAACAGTTACGACATCTCCTCCGAGAGCGGCGGGGTGCTGACGGTCGAGCTGACCGAAAGCGAATACACCGGCTCCGGCCCGGCCACCGCCAACATCGGCGGCAACACGACCGGGACGGTGAGCGTGCGGACGTTTGTGGATTACGCGAACACGCCGTTTGGCAAGGGCACGCTGATCGCCAACCAGGGGCCGTTCACCGGCGGCGTTTTCTCCGGCTCCACGCCCGGGGTGGTCAGCGCCACGGAGCCGTATGCCATCACCATTGAACTGCAAATCAGTCATCCCTCTTCCGGCCGGACGGGGCTGGACGCGCACTTTTTTGTGACACCGCCGTCGTACGAGTGTCCGCCCGACACCACGGTGCGTTGCGGCGGCTCGCTGGACCCGGACGTGAATCCCGCGCTCGGCAAGCCGACCTACACCGGCGCGCCCGAGTGCCTGCCCGCGAGCATCACCTACTCCGACGCGAGCAACGTGATCAACGCGTGCAACAAAATCATCACCCGCACCTGGACCATCGCGGATGCCTGCGGCGTGACGAACTATTGCACGCAGACCATCACCGTCTTTGAAGATGTGGCGCCGGTGCTCACCGTGCCCGCCGACATGACGGTGGAATGCAGTTCGGTGCCCGCCGTGGGCAGTGCGACTTCGACCGACGCCTGCGACCCGAACGTCATTGTCACCTACCTCGGAGCGACCACCAACGGCTCCGGCTGCAACTACACCATCACCCGCAAATGGAAGGCCACCGACAGCTGCGCCAACGCGGTGACCAACAGCCAGCTGCTCACCGTGCGCGACACCACGCCGCCGGTCATCACCTGCCCGCCCGACACCACCGTCGGCACCAATTCGATGGGGAACACCAATAAGTATTGCACGTTCACTCAAGGTGGCTGGGGCTCTCCGCCGAACGGAAACAATCCTGGAACGGTCCTGCAAAATGGGTTCAGCCAGGTGTATCCGTCCGGCGTCGTTGAGATCGGCATTCCCGGCAATCCCGGCTCCTCCATCAAGTTCACCTCCAGCGCGGCCATCATGAACTTCCTGCCGTCCGGCGGAACTCCGAGCAAACTGACCGGCGACCTTGTCAATCCCACGACCAGCCCGGCTGGGGTGTTGGCCGCCCAAACGCTGGCGCTCAAGTTGAACCTGGACTTCGCCAGCAAGTTTTCCTCCGCGACCATCCCGCTTTCGAGCCTGGTGATTAAAGATCCGAGTTCGCCGTTCTTCGGCAAGACGCTGTCCCAAATCCTGGCTCTGGCCAACACGGCATTGGGCGGCGGCAACACTGGCTACAGCTACAGCACGCTGAGCAGCATCGCCGATCTAATCAACAACGCGTTCGACAACTGCGCACCGAACGGCTGGGGGTGGACCTATCTGCTCGGCGGCGGTTCAACAAATGTCACCGGGACCAACCCGTCCCAAACCGGCACCGCCACCGCGACTGATGCTTGCGACCCGAATCCCGTGATCACTTTCACGGACATGACCGCGCCGGGCAATTGCCCCGGCACCTTCGTCATCACGCGCACGTGGAAAGCCACCGACGCTTGCAACAACATGGCCCAGTGCGTGCAAAAGATTTACGTCAACACCTGCACTAACACTCTCCCCGCCAGCATCTGCGGCACGGTCCTGCGCGATTGCGATGCGAACGGCAGCCTCACCGGCGAGTCCGGCTTCGGCGGCTGGACGGTCACGCTCAAGAACGGCACGACCGGCGCGGTCCTGGCCACCAAGACCACCGACTCGTCCGGCAACTACTGCTTCACCAACCTCGCCGCCGGCAGCTACTGCGTGGTCGTGACGACGATGGCGAACTACGGCCAGACCGTTGATCCCGACGCCACGCTCGACAGCCAGACGTGCTTCGCCCTCACGGCGGGCCAGAACCAGACGGGCGTGAACTTTGGCTACACCGGCACGGCGCCCAGTGTGAACATTGTCATGACCGGCCCGGCCACGGCGAAATGCGGGGACACCATCACCTACACCATCTGCGTGACGAACACTGGCAACACCTGTGTCTATGGCGGTCTCGAAGTGCAGGACCCGCTGCTCGGCGGACAAATCTTCCACCAGACGCCCGTCGCGCCCGGCCAGGGCTTCTGCTTCACCAGAACCTACGTGGTGAAGACCAACGACGCCGGCACGCTCGTCAATACCGCGACCGTGATTGGCCACCCCCCCGGCGAACTGATCGCCGTGAGCAAGACGGTGACGGTCTCGACCACGGTCACTTGCACGCCGTCCGTCTCGCAGGGCTGCACGCTCACGATTGGCTACTACAAGAACCATCCCACGGCGATTGCCCCGCTGCCGGTTTACCTCGGCACGCCGGGCGGCGCGAAAACACTGGTGGTTTCCAGCCAAACGATTGGCGTCAACGTCCTCGGCCAGCACACCTACGGCGCTCCGGCCAACGGCATCACCAAGCTGTATGCCCAGTTGCTCGCGGCCAAGCTGAACATCCTGCGCGGAGCCACCGCCACCGCCGTCTCCTCCACCATCAGCGCGGCGGACGCCTTCCTCGCCACGCATAACCACAATGACTGGGCTACGCTCACCGCGACCGAAGCGGCCAACGTCTCGGCCTGGCACACCACGCTGGACAAATACAACAACGGCCTCATCGGCCCCGGCCATTGCGACACCACGGAGTGCAACCGCGCGCTCTCCCTCACCGGCACGTCCGGCGCGAAGTCGGTCAAGCTCGTGTGGAACAAGAGCACCGAAGCCACCAGCTACAAAGTGCTGCGCGGCCTCACGCCGAACGGCCCTTACACCGCCATCAAGACCGGCCACACCACCACCAACTACACCGACACGGCCGTGACCAATGGTGTCGCCTACTACTACGTCATCTCGGCCTGCAAGAACGGCGTCGAGGTCTCCGATTCCGATGAAGCGTGCGGCATCCCGACGGCCGGCCTGGCCAGCCCGTGGCTGACGAAGGACATCGGCGTGCCCGGCTACACGGGTGGAGCCAGCCTGGTCAGCGGCGTCTTCACCATCCTCGGCGGTGGCGACGACATCTGGAACACGGCGGATGAATTCCGCTACGCCTACCAGTCCGGCAGCGGCGACTGCACGGTCATCGCCCGCGTCAACGCCGTCGGCAACACCGACGCGTGGGCCAAGGCCGGCGTGATGATTCGTGAGACGCTCACGCCCGGCTCGAAGCACGCCTTCATGGGCCTCACGCCCGGCAACGGCGCGGCCTTCCAGTCGCGCAACGCCACCGGCGGCAGCAGCCTGAACGTCAACACCACCGGACTTGCCGCGCCCTACTGGGTGAAGGTGACCCGCGTGGGCAGCAAGTTCACCGGCTACGTCTCGCCGAACGGCACGACGTGGACCAAGGTGGGTGAACAGACCATCACCATGACCACGGGCGTCTATATCGGCCTGGCCGTGACCAGCCACAACGACGCCACGCTCACGACCGCCACGTTCCAGAACGTGACTGCGACGCCGTAAGGCGGACAGGAAGTTCCCACTAGAAAATCGCGCGGCCTCCGGTGCAAACCGGAGGCCGCTTTCTTTTCGGGGAAAGCAGAAATGGCGAAAGCAGAAAGCAGAAATGAGGAAGGCTCCCTAGTTCTGCTTTCTGCTTTCGCCTTTCTGCTTTTACTCCACGAGCTTGTTCTCGAAGCAGTAGCGCGTCAGTTCCGCGTTCGTGTTCAACTGCATCTTTTCCAAAATACGCGCGCGGTAGGTGCTCACGGTCTTCACGCTCAACGAAAGCTCCACGCCGATCTCGCTCACGGTTTTGCCCGAGCCGATCATCCGCAGCACTTGGAACTCGCGGTCAGAAAGCGTCTGGTGCGCGGGCCGGTCGGAGGCGGGCTGATCGAGGTTCACGGCCAGTTTCTCCGCGAGCGACGCGCCCACGTAGCGACCGCCGGCGGTTACTTTGCGGACGGCTTTCACCAGTTCCTCGGGCGCGGAATCCTTGTTTAAAAATCCGCTCGCCCCCGCCTTGAGCACGCGCACGGCAAACTGATCCTCGCTGTGAACGCTCAGCACGAGCACGCGCTGCGTCGGCTTGAGCGCACGGATTTCCTTGAGCGCCTCCAACCCCGTGCGCCCCGGCATGGTGATGTCCAGCACCACGAGGTCCCAGTGCTCGGCGGCCACGGCGGCAATGGCCTCGCTGGCGTTCGCGGCCTCGCCAAACTGAATCTTGCCGAAGCCGTCTTCGAGAATCTGTTTCAAGCCGCGGCGCAAAACCGCGTGGTCGTCCGTGATGAGAATTTTCATAAGCAAGGAGAGTTCAAATGTTTCATCGCGCCAGTTCAGGTCGGAACAACGGCAGTCTGCGGCGCGGGAATGCGAACCGTCAACGTCGTCCCCGCGCCATTCTCGCCGTGAATCTCGAACGTGCCGCCCAGCAAACGCGCGCGCTCTCTCATGCCGAGCAGCCCGAACGACTTCGTCCCGCGCGCCTCGGCCTCGGTGATGCCGCGCCCGTCGTCCTGAATCCGCAGCGTGATCTCTCCGCCGCCCGTGGTGAGTTCCATCCGCACGGCGCGGGCCTGCGCGTAGCGCGTCACATTCGTCAGCGCCTCCTGGCAGATGCGGAAGAGCGCGGTCATGCGCTGCTCGTCGAGCGTGAGTTCCTCGTTGTCGGTCGTGAACTCGCAGGTCACGCCGGTGCGCTTCTGGAATTCCGGCGCCAGCCATTCGATGGCGGGGATGAGTCCGAGGTTGTCGAGAATGGCCGGGCGCAACTCCGTCGAGAGCCGGCGCACGGCGTGAACGGTCGAGTCAATGAGCTTGAGCATCGCGGTGCTCTTGTCCGCGAGCGCGGGCTGGTTCGGCAAACGCGAGGCGAACCAGCTCAAGTCCATTTTCAAACCCGTCAGTGCCTGCCCCAGTTCGTCGTGAATCTCCCGCGCGATGCGCGTGCGCTCCTCCTCGCGGATGCGTTCGAGATGTCCGGTGAGCGCGCGCAACTGCTCGCGCGAGTCGCGCAGCCGCTGCTCGGTCTGCTTGCGGTCGGTGATGTCCATCATCGCGCCGAT
>JANOAY010000953.1:0-1895 GCA_031411375.1 Pedosphaera sp.
CGCCGCCGCATCCAGGCCGACCCGCGCAACTACATTGCGCAGCCGATGATTTCCCTCTCGCGCCACCCGACGCACGTCGAGGGCGGCAAGTTCGAAGGCCGCCACATTGACCTGCGCCCGTTCATCCTCTGCGGCGAGAAGACGACAATTGTCCCCGGCGGACTGACGCGCGTCGCGCTCCGCAAAGGCTCGCTGGTGGTGAATTCATCACAGGGCGGCGGGAGCAAGGATACGTGGGTGCTGTATGGGAATGAGTGAAATGAACATCGAACATCGAACATCGAACGCTGAACACCGTAGGGTGCCGCGCTCGTGCGTTCGCGTCCTTCGATGTTCGATGTTCAGTGTTCAGTGTTCGAAGTTCTTTTTTTAGATCATGCTTTCAAGAGTCGCCAACTCTCTCTACTGGATGTCCCGCTTCATCGAGCGTGCCGAGAACATCGCGCGCATCCTTGATGTGAACCTGCAACTGCTCCTCGACTTCCGCGACACCAGCGACACCGCGCAGCGCGCTTACTGGATGCCGATTGTGGAATGCACGGGTGACGAGGAGCTGTTCAACCACCTGCACGGTCGCGCTACCGCCGCGTCGGTCTGCGAGTTCATGGTCTTCCAAGAGACGAATCCGAACTCCATCATCTCCTCCATCTGTCTCGCGCGTGAGAACGCCCGCATGGTGCGCGACCAGATCACCTTCGAGATGTGGGAGGAGTTGAACCGCCTGTATCTTTTCATCACCTCGCCGCAGGCCCGCCGCGTGTGGAGCGACAGCCCGACGGAGTTTTTCAACCAAATCAAAAACAGTTCGCTTCTCCTCATCGGCCTCGGCGATGCCACGCTCATTCGCAACGACGGCTGGTGGTTCACGCAGGCCGGCATGTTCATCGAGCGCGCGGACAAGACTTCGCGCATGTTGGACGTGCGGCATCAGTCGCTGCCCGCGCAAGGCTTGCCGACGGTCGTGAATCAAGCTGACGCGCTCGGATGGTCGGCCATCCTCCGCTCATGCAGCGCGTGGGACGCCTACAAATCTCTGCACGGCGCGGAAGTGGACCCGCGCCTCGTCGCGGAGTTTCTCCTGCTCAACGAAGATTTCCCGCGCTCCGTGCGCTACTGCGTGGATGAAATGAACATCGCGTTGCGCCGCATCTCCGGCGTGCCGAAAGGCCGCTTCGTGAACGACGCGGAGAAACTCGCGGGCCGACTGGTCGCGGAATTCCAGTTCACCACCATTGATGAAGTGTTCGCCATCGGTCTGCACACGTACCTCGACGAGGTGCAGAAGAAGCTCAACGCCATCGGCGAGGCGCTCTTCAACGCCTACATCTTCCACGCCTTCAACACGGCGATGACGGATCATTTCGTGCAGCAGGAAGAGCAGCAGCAGCAGTTTGGGGAAGTAATCAGTGAAACAGTAATCAGTCATCAGTGCCGCCTCGCACCGACGACCGCTGGCTCACTGATCACTGATTACTGATTACTGATTACTTTTTCATGTCCATCCACGTCGCCCTCTTTCACAAAACGCACTACACGTACGACAAACCCGTGGGCCACGGCCCGCACGTCGTGCGGTTGCGGCCCGCGCCGCATTGCCGGACAAAGATTCTCAGCTACTCGCAGAAGATCACTGGCGGCGAACACTTCATCAACTGGCAGCAGGACCCGTTCGCCAACTGGAACGCGCGGCTCGTCTTCCCCGACAAGATGAAGGAACTGTGCGTCGAGGTGGAACTCGTCGCAGAGATGGCGGTCCACGATCCGTTTGATTTTTTTGTCGATGAGGCGGCGCAGATTTATCCGTTCGTGTACGAGCCGGTGCTGAAGAAGGAACTCGCGCCGTTCATGGAGTTGCCCGCGCCCACCACGAAGCACCTCGCGCTCGTGGGCGAACT
>JANOAY010000954.1:0-2276 GCA_031411375.1 Pedosphaera sp.
CGTGGGTGATGATCGCGCCCATAGGTCGTTTCCGTTAAGGTGCCCTGCGAATAGACAGTGCGCCCGAATTCACCGCCCCACACCACAAGCGTGTCTTCCAGCAGGCCGCGCTGTTTTAAATCTTTAATGAGGGCCGCGCAGGGCTGATCCACATCGCCGCACTGTGCCTTGATTTCGTTGGGCAAATTGCCGTGTTGATCCCAGCCGCGATGAAAAAGCTGCACCACACGCACACCACGTTCAATAAGACGCCGCGCCAAAAGCGCACTGGCAGCAAAGGTGCCGGGCGTGTTGACATCGGGGCCATACATTTCCAGCGTGGCCTTCGATTCCTTAGACAGGTCCATCAGTTCCGGCGCACTAGCCTGCATCTTGTAAGCCATCTCGTAGGAGTTGATGCGCGTGGCGATCTCCGGATCGCCCACCACATCGAGATGCTTCCTGTTCAACGCATTGATCGTGTCGAGCGTGTTGCGCTGCATCTCCTTGTCCACGCCGGCGGGGTTCGAGAGATAGAGCACGGGGTCGCCGACGTTGCGGAACATCGTGCCCTGATGCAGCGACGGCAGAAAGCCCGCGCCCCAGTTCGATGCGCCGCCGCTCGTGCCCTTGCCGCCGGTGTTGAAGACGACGAAGCCCGGCAAATCCTGTGCCTCGCTGCCCAGCCCGTAGGTCGCCCACGAACCGACGCTCGGACGGCCGAACTGCTGCGAGCCGGTGTTCATCATGATTTGCGCGGGCGCATGATTGAACGCGTCCGTGTGCATGGACTTCACGATGGCGATGTCGTCCGCGACCTCGGCGAGATGCGGCAGCAGTTCCGAAAGCTCCGCGCCAGACTGGCCGTGCTTTTTGAATTTGAACTTCGGTCCCAGCAGCGCGGAGTTCGGCGTGATGAACGCGGAGCGGTAGCCCTTCAACAAGTCGGCGGGCGGCAATTTGCCATCGTACTTCGCCAGCTCCGGCTTGTGGTCGAACAGTTCGAGATGGCTCGGGCCGCCGGCCTGGAAGAGATAGATGACGCGCTTGGCCTTCGGTTTGAAGTGCGGCTGCTTCGGCGCCATCGGATTCACCGACGGCGCGGCCCAGCCGCTCTGCTGCATCAGTGCGCCGAGCGCGATGCTGCCCAGCCCCACGCCGCATTGCTGGAAGAACCAGCGCCGCGTGATCTCCGTCCGGTTCTGGCCGCGATACAAATGTGACTGGCAGTTCATGGTGTTCTTAAAAGTGTGGGTTTCGACGCCCGCACGCCAGCGCGCGTTCAGGTGATTTTATCCAACGTCGTAACGCGGGCTTTCCAGCCCGCAGGTTGGGAGGTTTTCCAACCTCCCGTCCCTCGCGGGAACACGAGGCCGGAAAGCCTCGTTACCTGCCGACAGGAATGTCGGCGTTACGTCTGTGCGCTTGAATCCTTCCTCCGCCTCGCAAATCATCGCGCCCATGACCACACCAGACACGACTCGTCGCGACTTTCTCAAAACCGTTTCCACCGTGGCCGCTGCCGCCGCGCTCGCCCCCACCGCGTTCGCGCAGGACGCCGCGCCCAAGAAACTCGGCATCAAGCTGGGCCTCGACAACTTCGCCGTGCGCGACATGAAGTGGAAGGCTCCCCAGCTCATTGACTACGCCGCGCAGCTCCAGACCGACTCCCTCTTCATCACCGACTTCGGCCCGTTCGAGAAGACCGATGACGCCTACCTCGGCGACCTCCGCAAGATGGCCGCCGACAAGGGCCTCCAGATTCAGCTCGGCTCCTGGAGCATCTGCCCCACGTCCAAGTCCTACCGCAAAGACCCGCGCTGGAACTCCGCCGAGGAGCACCTCGCGATGGGCATTCGCATGGCCAAGGCGCTCGGCTCCAATGTCTTCCGCGTCGTGCTCGGCAATGCCGACGACCGCAAGACCGAGGGCGGCATCAACGCCCGCATCGCCGACACCGTCCAAGTCCTCAAGAGCCAGCGCACCCTCGCCAAGGATTCCGGCGTCAAGGTCGCCATCGAGAACCACGCCGGCGACCTGCACTCCACCGAACTCGTCCGCCTCATCGAAGACGCGGGGCGCGACTACGTGGGCGCGAACATGGATTCCGGCAACGCCTGCTGGACCCTCGAAGACCCCTTGCAAAGCCTCGAACACCTCGGCCCCTACGCCATCACCACCAGCCTGCGCGACTCCGCCATCTGGGAATACGAGGACGGCGCGAAGGTGCAATGGACCGCCATGGGCGACGGCCACATTGACCTGAAGAAATACTTCGCCCGCTTCGCCGAACTGTG
>JANOAY010000955.1:0-3708 GCA_031411375.1 Pedosphaera sp.
GACACCGCGCACCGCTTTCACACACTCGGCCAGCACCTGCGCCGCCCCGCCAATGGCGTGCAGATACACGCAGCCAAATTCCTGACACGCCGCCAAAGTTCTGTCCCCCATGCCGCCTTTGCCGATCACGCCGCGCAGGCCAAACTTCCCAATCACGTCCGCCTGATACGGCTCCTCGCGAATCGACGTTGTCGGCCCTGCCGCTGTGACCTTCCACGCGCCTGCGGCATCCTTCATCACCACGGGACCGCAGTGGTAGAGGATGCCGTCGCGCAAATTAACCTCCGGCGGCAGCACGCCGCCTTCGTGGAGATACTTGTGCACGGCATCGCGGCCCGTGAAGACAATGCCGGTGATGCCCACCTCGTCGCCCACTTTTAGCGCACGGATTTTTTCTTCGGTGAAGGGGCAGGTGAGGGCGATCATAAGTTCAATTGGCGGAAAGGTTTTCGTACACATCGCGGCGATGCCCCACCGCAATCAGATGCAAAATGTTCTTCGCGAGATCGAAACGGTAGATGACGCGATAATCCCCGACCCGTAGGCGGAATGCTTCCACGCCCTGCATTCGCATGTGTGGAAAAGTCCCGAGTCGTCGGCCCATGTCATCAATCTTCACTTCGATCTGGTGTTGCAGGGCAGGAGGAAGACTGAAGAAACGCTTGTCGAAGCGTGGTGAGAAAACCTGCGTCGCCGCTCCCGTGGTCATGGCTGACGCGTCCGGCCTTGGCCCTGCTCAATCTCACGAATGCCCTGCTCGATCTCTGCGCGGAAGTCCTCGCGCAAGGTCAGCCGGTCTTCGAGCAGGTTTTCCAGCCACTCACTCAGAGCCTTCTGCTCCTGCGCGCTCAACTCCAGAACGCTGGCCTCGATTTGCTGCAACTTGCTCATGCGCGATCAATACCCTCTCTCGCTGGTCTCAACAATCAGTAAAGCCACTTCGTGATTTGCTGTTGCCCGTCCAACTCCACCCCCTGCCGACGATACGCCCAGCACATGTAACTGATGCTCACGAAGAACGACGCAGGCACGCGGTTGGCCGCGCAGATTTTAACGCCGAGCAACGTCGTCTTGCCGCCGAAGCCCATCGGGCCGATGCCCAGCTCGTTCGCGGTCTTCAAGATGTCTTGCTCCAGCGCATCCAACTCTGGATTCGGATTGCGGTCGGTCAAGAAGCGCAGCAGCTCCTTCTTGGAATACTCGTAGCCCGTCGCGCGGTCGCCTCCGATGCACACGCCGAGCACGCCGGGGCCGCAGCCTTTGCCCTGCGCCTGCAAGACCGCGTCCAGAATCACTTTGCGGCAGCCGTCGAGGTCGCGGTTCGCGTGCAGCTTCTCGTTCGGCAGCGAATACTGCGCGCCCACGTTCTCGCAACCGCCGCCCTTCAAGACCAGCCGCACCTCCACCTCCGCGCCGCGATGCTGATGGAAATGCAACGCCGGCGCACCCGGCCCGAGATTCGTCCCGTCATTTTTACCCGTGAGCGAATCCACCGAGTTTTGCCGGAGGAAACCTTTCTTCGTCGTCAGCTTCACGGCTTCGCGCGCCGTTTCCTCGAAAGTGATTTGGTCAAACCCCACCGGACAATCCACGTAGAACAACACGCTGCCCGTGTCCTGGCAGATCGGCTGCGACTTCTGTTTCGCCAGTTCGATGTTGCGCTCGATGATCTTCATCGCGGACTCCGCGATGGTGTTTTTCTTCTCCGCTTCGAGTGAGCGCGTGATGGCCTGATGCACGTCCTCGGGAATTTCCGCAGAAGTACGGCGAATGAGTTCCACCAATGAATCGAGCAAAGCAGCCATGTGCGACGAAGCTATTGGAGCGCGGGAGAGGGTGTCAATCAGCCGGACTTTTGTTGCTGGTGGGAAGGCGAACATCGAACAACGAACACAGAACATCGAACGCCGAACGGGGATGGCCAGCCTTCGATGTTTAGTGTTCTGTGTTCAGTGTTCGATGTTCCCGTTTTTCAGCTTTTCAGCCTTTGTCCCCCCGCTACTCTCCGCCCCACATGAATCAGACCGTTCCGCGCCTTTCCAAACTCCCGTTCCTCATCGGGGATGTTCTCCTCATCGCCGCCGCGATTTACGTCGCGCAATTCGGCCACTTCCTCGGGCAGTGGCAATACGCGGCCATCATCGGCGCGGTTGCGTTTGGCGCGTGGCTGTTCGCGTGGCCCTTCGTGCTCGAATTCCGCGCCACCACCAAAATCGCCGAGGCCTCCGCGCTCGATGACGTGACCGCGAAGATTCAAGACCTCGACAAAGTCACCAGCAGCATCGCCAGCGCGATTCTCGAATGGCAGACCCTCCAGCAAAGCTCCACGCAGTTCGTCACCTCCGCCCAGCACATCGCCGAACAGATGACCGACGAGGCGCGGCGCTTCGGCGAACTGATGAGCAAGCTGCACGAGAACGAAAAGAATCATCTCCGTCTCGAAGTGGAAAAGCTGCGCCGCGCGGAAGGCGACTGGCTCGGCGTGACCGTGCGGATGCTCGACCACGTCCACGCGCTGCATTGCGCGGGCCTGCGTTCCGGCCAGCGCAATGTCATTGAGCAGCTCGGCAGTTTCCAAAATGCCTGCCGCGAAACCGCGCGCCGTCTGGGCGTGGTGCCCGTGCTGCCCGAGGCGGGCGTGCCTTTTGATGTGGAGCGGCATCAGTTGCTGGAAGGCGCGAAGCCCGCGCCCGGCGCGCTCGTCGGCGACATCCTCGCGCCCGGCTACACGTTCCAAGGGCAGGTCATCCGCCTGCCCGTCGTCGCCGTGCGCGAAGTGAAAGAGGAGAAGCCGAAGGCGGAGGACGCGCAACTGTCGTTTGATCAGGCGGGGAGTTAAGTGAGCGCGAATCCACAAACAATCTGGTCAGTTCCAGCGTATCTCCCGTACGTGCAACCGGAGATCACAGAAAGTTTGATTCGTGTTGCCGAGAAGAAGATCGGGTTCAAACTTCCCTCGGACTACATCGCACTCCTGAAGACACAGAATGGCGGCTATATCCGTTATGGTTTGCCTGATTCAGTTCACAGGATGATCTGCGGTATCGGCCCACACTTTCCGTCCATCACCGGCTTTGATTGGGAAGGCGCTAAAGAATCTGTGAGCATGGAACTCGATGGCTTGGTCCCATTCGATGGCGATGGCCATTGGCATCTCTGCATCGACTACAGGAATGACCCCAGCGCGCCCGGTGTCAGCCATGTTGATATTGAAGGTGATTCCGAATCCAAGATTGCAGAATCATTTGGAGATTACCTGCGGTTGCTCCAGCTAACCGTTGACGAGCACGAGTTCGTAATTCCATCAGTAACAGATATCGAAGCGGTGAAATCCCGAGTGGCAAGTTCGCTTGGCGTCGAGTTCGAAGTCCCTAATTCATACGACCACGGTTATCCCATACACAGAGGACGTTGTGGAACAGCCAAAGATCCGCAGTGGGTTTGGATCAGTCCCAATCTGGTTCCGCGCGGATTCGTAAGGGAAGAGGATCGGCGCTACAAAGAACTCAGCGGGCTGCTGCCTGGAGAAGCCATGCGATTTCCTGAACTGGGAAAATCGAGCTATCTGCTGACTGCGACTGATGGAATCCGTCCAAGAGTGTTGAAAGCGTTTCGTGATGCTTCGATTGAGCTGCGTCCGTTGGCCGAATTGGTGACGTAGCTGCACCGCAAGCCCGGAGGGCTTGAATGTGAATAGCCCCGGGTCGC
>JANOAY010000956.1:0-3418 GCA_031411375.1 Pedosphaera sp.
GTCCGCTCGGCTCCGCTTCGCTCTTCTCTTTTGCGAGCGCCTCGCACGCTTCTTCCACTTGGTTGAAAAACTTGTCGCTCTCGCTCAACAACTCGCCCACCAGCTTCACGGACGGACCTTGCCGCAACGTGGCGAGCAAGCCTTTCTCCGTGCGCGGATTCCACAGGCGGTTCAGCGCGTACCGCAACTGCCCGCTCGAAACGCTCACGCCGATGTGCTTCGACGCCACGCTTTCCACCGTGTGCGCCTCGTCGAAAATTACGAAGTCGTTTTTGAAAAGGATGCCGCCCTCCTGATCCTCGCTCACGCCCGGCAGCAGCGTGAAGAACAGCGTGTGGTTCAACACCAGCACATCGGCGGAAAGAATCTTCTGCCGCGCGCGCTGGAAATGGCAGATGCCGTTCTCCTTCCCGAACTCCGACGCGAAGCCGCAAATCTTCGGCGAGCACAGGCCGCGCTCCGAGCAGACGTGCGACCACACTTTCATGTCCGGCTCGATCTCGAAATCCGAGAGGCTGCCGTCCTCGGTCGTCTTGCTCCACTCGTGGATGCGCTTGAGTTCCTCCATCTCCGGCGAGGTGAACAGCCCGTCCGCGTGCATCAGCGCCTTCCGCAGCCGGCGCGAGCAGAGGTAATTGCTGCGCCCCTTGAGCATCGCGAAGTTGAATTTCAACGGAGCCAGCACGGCCGAGAGCATCGGCAAATCCTTCTGCGTCAACTGCTCCTGCAAATTGATCGTGTGGGTGGAGATGACCGCCTTCTTCTTCTGCGCCAGCGCGAACAAAATCGCCGGCACCAGATACGCCAGGCTCTTGCCCACGCCCGTCCCCGCCTCGACCGCGAGATGCTCGCGCCCTTCCAAGGCCCGCGCTACCGCCACGGCCATCGCCTGCTGCTGCGGGCGATACTCAAAATTCTTCGCGCGGGAGAGAATGCCGGTCGGTGAAAAAATCTCCTCCACCTGCCGCACCAAATCCACGCCGGAGCCGGCGGGCTGGGATTCAATGGTGCTGATCATGGCCTTTCAGCCAAAAGCATTGGCCACGGATGAAACACGGATGGACACGGATTGAAAACAGCTCGGAGCGATGAACCGCATCCGTGAAAATCTGTGTTCATCCGTGGCTTCTACTTCATCGCCGCATACACATGATGCACGTCATCATGGTCATCCAGCGTCTGAAGGAACGCCGCCACCTGCTTGTGCGTGGCCTCGTCCAGCTCGGGATAATTCTTCGCCACGTAACGCATCTCCGACGCCGTGACCTTCCAGCCCGCCGCCTTCAACGCCTTCGTGACGTGATCGAGTTCCTTCATCTCCGTGATGAAGCGCGCACCCTTCTCGCCTTCGTGAACTTCATCGCCCTCCATTGGCTCCACCTCTTGCGCGCCCGCCTCAATGGCGTCGGTGTCAATGTCGCGGCCCGCCTCAGCGTGCGTCGCCTCGATGACGCCGACGTGATTAAAAAAGAATCCGACACTGCCGGGCTGACCGAGCGTGCCGCCCGCCGAGAACAGGCGGCGCAACTCCGGCGCGGTGCGGTTGCGGTTGTCGGTCAGGCACTCGACGATGACCGGCACCTTGTGCGGCGCGTAGCCCTCGTAAGTCGTCATCTCGTACACCACCGCGTCGTCGCCGATGCCCGCGCCCTTCTTGATCGCACGCTCGATGGTGTCGCGATAGACGCTCGACTTCTTGGCCTTCTCGACGGCGGCAGCGAGGCGCGCGTTGAGGGCGGGGTCAGGGCCGCCGAGCTTGGACGCGACCATGATTTCGCGGACCAGCTTCACGACCATCTGACCCTTCTTCTGCGCGTTAATTTCGCGCCCGGCTTGTTTCCATTGTGCGCCCATAAATTTTAGAGACCGCAGCGTGCCTGAAGGGAAAAGAACGTGAAACTCTGAAATTACGAAAAGTGAAAGGAGGGATGCCTCTCGACACGGTTGGTGAACCCGCGAGGTGGCCGGATGCGCTCCATAGGAATTTTCTCCATCCTGTGCCATTGCCAGTCGTCGCCCGTGGTGCTTGGATGCCGGGCGCTATGGAGAATCCAACGCCGTCCTCCAATCCGGCCCCGCTGCCCGGCCCGTCTCCCGCCCCGTCGAGCACCGAGCGCAACTGGTGCCTGTGGTGCCACCTGTCCGCGCTGGCGGGCTACGTCATCCCGCTCGGCACCATCCTCGGGCCGCTCATTGTCTGGCAGATGAAGCGCACTGAATTCCCCGCCGTGGATCATCACGGACGCGAGGCGCTGAACTTCCAGCTCTCCGTGCTCATCTACGTGCTGGCCACGGGCGCGATGGCCTTCGTGGGCATGTTCTTTTGCCTCGGCTGGCTGCTGGTTCCCGTGGTGTGTGCGATCCCCGTCATCAGCCTCGTGCTCACGATCATCGCCGGCATCAAGGCGGGTGACGGAGTTTTGTATCGCTACCCGTTCACGCTGCGCTTGGTGAAATAAGCGGGAGCGGAGCACACGGCTGTGAATGGCCGAGTGCCATCCGAACTCGCCGCCCGTAACGCCGGCTTTCCAGCCGGCCGGTTCCGAGACATTCGGGCCTCGTGTTCTTCCTCTGGCACGCTGGGGCTGACTGGTGGGAACGGGAGGTTGGAAAACCTCCCCACCTGCCGACACGAAGGTCGGCGTTACCTTGCCGACGAACCGACCGGCCACTTCGACTCGCACACCGGTGACGAAAGCATCGAACTCCTCCTCGCCTTCCGCGCCGAGCGCCAGACCACGCTCATCATCGCCACCCACTCCACCGAACTCGCCGCCCGCGCCCCGCGCGTCATCCAGATGCTTGATGGTTCGGTGGTGGCGGAAATATGCTGAAAGCACTCCGGCAGCGGGAGCGGAAACTTGTCGATGTGGGATTGGTCCCTTTCTCGAAAATGAATTTATTGTTCGGGTAGAATTGCTTGACGGGCCTGTTCACGCTGGTTGTACCAAGCAGCCCATTCTTGCCCGTCAGTTCGCCCCCATCGAAGAAATTCTGCTGTACTCTGTTCAACTCCGCCAAAAAAGATTTCTAGGAAGTAGTTGCGCCCTTTCGTGCGAAGCAGGTGATCGGAATAGGCTGCGTCCAGAACACTACTGTCAAAACTATCGACTTGAGTTTGATTGGTGGCGGCAGTGTTAACCAGTGGCAGGGGTTTGAGAGCGGCCAATATTTGCGGAACCTCTGGTCGGCCACTTTTCCCCAAAGCATGCATGCTGAATCTCGTAAGCGAAGCAATGCTTCGACCACGATTTTCCGAGTGCCAAAGGGCTTTGCCCTCCCAAAACACGGGGTCCAAGCCCTGCCGGACAACGGCGAACGCTTCATCATCGCTTGCCGCGACAAAGCCCAGTGCATCCACCGTGTAAAATAAAGTTCTTTCATCGTCTGGGCTTAACGTGCGGCCCTGTGTCTCTTC
>JANOAY010000957.1:0-1917 GCA_031411375.1 Pedosphaera sp.
AACGCGCCGTGGGGCTACGGCATCGGCGCGCGCAAGATCACCATTTCCACGAGCGGCATCGTGCCGAAGATTCGCCAGCTCGCGGACGAGCCGTTGCAATTTCGTCTCGCCATTTCCTTGCACGGCGCGACGGACGAGGTGCGCGAGAAGATCATGCCGGTCAACCGCAAGTATCCGCTGAAAGAACTCACGGGCGCGTGCGAGTATTACCAGAAGCGGAAGGGCAAGATGATTACGCTGGAATACATCCTCATCGCGGGCGTGAACGACGCGCTGGAGCAGACCAAGCCGCTGGCGCAGCTCGCGCGCAAGCTGCACGCGAAGGTGAATTTAATTCCTTACAACAAGGTGGAAGACCTGCCGTGGGTGCGCCCGAGCGAGGAAGTTCAGGAGGCCTTCCTCGCCGCATTGGAGCAGCAGGAAGTGAAGGCCACGCTGCGCCGCGAGAAGGGTCACGACATTGACGCGGCGTGCGGGCAGTTGCGGCTGAAGACGGAGCGGGAGCTGGCGGTGGCCTGAGCCGGCGCGCGGGCCGAAAACCCATGCTTCGCGGCAAAATGAAAAGTTGCTTCGCCGCGCCTTGATGTTCAGCATCTCGCGCACAAAGCCATGAAACAGATTTCCAGACTCTCCCTCGTCGCGGCCCTCGCGCTCACTTTCTTCACCGTCTCGCCCGCCGCGTCGCTGGACATTCCGGCGACGGACGAGGGCTTGCCCGGCGCAGGGCCGATCCGTCGTGCGGAGTGGTTCACGAAACTGTGGACGCAGAAGCGCACCGGCTGGGCCAAGCGGGTGCAGCAGGATCAGGGCGCGCTCGTCTTCCTCGGCGATTCCATCACGCAAGGGTGGGGCGATAATGTGGGCGGCGCGTTCCTTGGCGTGAAGGTCGCGAACCGCGGCATCAGCGGCGACACCACGCGCGGCGTGCTGATTCGCCTGAAAGAAGATGTGACGGATCTGAATCCCGCTGGCGTGGTGCTGCTCATTGGGACGAATGATCTGGAGGAGAAGGCCACGCCGGAAGTCATCGCGGGGAATTTGAAACTCATCATCGCCGAACTGAAGAAGCACAACGCGAAGATGCCGATTGTTCTCTGCCAGGTGTTTCCGAGTTCCGCGTCGAAGAGTCGCCCGGCGGACCAGATCAAGAAGGTGAACCAGCTTTACGCCGCCGACGTGAAAGGTGATGCGCAAATCACGTTCATCGAGACGTATCCGCTCTTCGCCAACGCGCAGGGCGACGCGAAGAAGGAGGAGATGCCCGACCTGCTGCATCCGAACAAGGCGGGCTACGTGAAGTGGGCGTCGGCGATTCGTCCCGTGCTGGAGACGCTCAATCTCGTGAAGGTGGAGCCAGACACGTTTCAGAACGAGCCGGGCTTCGTGAGTTTGTTCAATGGCAAAGACCTCACAGGTTGGGGCTACAAGACGAACAACTTTGACGGCCAGACCGCGAGCAGCGAAGGCCGTTATGTGGCGAAGCACGGGCGGCTCATCGTGACCACGCCGCCGGAAGGCCGGAAGATCGCGCAGCTTTGGACGACGCAGAAGTTTCCCAAAGACTTCGTGCTCAAGCTGGAGTTTCGCGCCACGCCGAATGCCGACAGCGGCGTCTTCATTCGCAATCCGCAGTTGCAGTGCCGCGACTATCCGCTCGCCGGCCCCTACACGAATCTCGCCAAATACAAACCGCAGGACTGGAACGAAATGATCGTGGCGGTGACGAACGGCGTCGGCTACTGCACCTGCAACGGCGAAGTGCTGGAAGCAGCGTTCAAGCTCCCCGCCACCGGCGGCATCGGCCTCGAAGGAGATCGTGGGCAGATGGAATACCGCCGCATCCGTTTGCAGGAACTGCCCTGAAGTTTGAAACCACGGATGGACACGGATAAACACGGATGAAGGCGGAAATCAGAG
>JANOAY010000958.1:0-3944 GCA_031411375.1 Pedosphaera sp.
GGGACGGTCGGCGGCGGCGTGGGCAACGACACGGCGGGCGTCGGCGCAACGATTGGCGGTGGCTACAACAACACGAGCCTCGGGTTCTTCGCCACGGTCGCGGGCGGCGGGGTGAACCTGGCCAATGGCGACTACGCGTTCGTCGGCGGCGGGCTGTTCAATCAGGCGACCAACACTGGTAGCACCGTGGCGGGCGGGAGGAACAACGCGGCGCGCGGACGCTACAGCAGCGTCGGCGGCGGGACGAACGGACTGGTCACGGGGAGTCACGGCACGATTGCTGGCGGCGCGGACAACCTGGTGCAGGGCCAGTACTCCGTCATTGGTGGCGGGCATGGAAACACGAACGAACTCGCCTCCGATCATGCGTTTATCGGCGGCGGCTATCGGAACCACATCGCCACTTTCACCGACGGAGGAGCCATTGCAGGCGGATACCACAATCGCCTGGGCGGCGCCTTACTCTTCGGCGGCGCCCCGTTTTCCTCCATCGGAGGAGGTCGGGGCAATGCTTCCACCGCCACCAGTTCCACCATTGGCGGAGGCCAGAGCAACACCATCGCCGGTGACTTCGCGACCATTTCCGGCGGGACGTTGAATCATGCCTCCGGCCTCGCCAGCACCGTGGGAGGCGGGACCAACAATCTGGCCACCGAGCTGTACAGCACGGTGGCGGGCGGGAGAGGGAACTCCAGCAGCAACGACGCTTCTACGGTCGGCGGCGGCTACGGCAACACCAGCAGCGGAGGTTATGCCACGGTGAGCGGAGGATTTGAGAACACCGGCAGCGGGAATAATGCTGCGGTGAGCGGAGGCATTCACAACGAGGCCAGCGGACATGCTTCCACCGTGGGTGGCGGCGGAAGCAATGATGCTGAGGGCCAGTTCTCCATGGTCCCGGGAGGCTCAGCCAATGCCGCGAATGGTTCTCACAGTTTCGCCGCTGGACGGCGTGCCCAAGCGGAGCACGAAGGAGCCTTCGTCTGGGCTGATCACGCCCGCGTCGAGGAGAACTTTTCATCAACCGCGCCGCACCAGTTCCTCATCCGCGCCGAGGGCGGCGTCGGCATCGGCCACAACGCGCCGGACGCGCCGCTGCATGTGGTGGGCGGCTCGGACGCCGGACTTGCCGGCGGCGGCATTCTCGTGCTCGGGGCGGTGAACGCGGGCAACGTGGCGTTCGACAACAACGAAATTCAGGCGCGCAACAACGCGGCGGCCTCCACGCTGTTTCTCAACGCGGGCGGCGGCAATGTTTCCATCGGCACCGTCTCGTCCACCGCACGACTGCGCGTCGTGAACGCCACTTGCGACGGCACGACGTGGAACAACGCTTCCGACCGCAACCTCAAGGCGGGCTTCGAGCCGGTGGACGCGCGCGCGGTGCTGGAGCAAGTCGCCGCGCTGCCGCTCACGCGCTGGCATTACACGAACGCGCCCGGCTCACGCCACGTCGGCCCGATGGCGCAGGACTTTCACGCCGCCTTCGGCCTCGGCACGGATGACAAAACCATCCCCACCGTGGACGCCGATGGCGTGGCGCTGGCGGCGATCCAGGGACTGCACGCGCTGGTGAAGGAGCAGGCGGCGGAACTGAAGGCGCTGCGCGAGGAGTTGCTGGAATTGCGGCGCGGAGGAATGAGCCACAAAGAACACAAAGAAACGCAAAGAGGGGGAACTAAGTGAGGTGCCTTCCCTGAAAAGTCCCGGACACCGATGAACTCATCCATTTCCCTTCTTTGTGCTCTCTGCGTTCTTTGTGGCTATCCCATTTCAGGTTTGAGGTTTTAATTCCTCCGTGCCGGCATCCGTTCACTTTATGAAAATTGTTTTCTCACTCGGACTCGTTCTGCTCGGTCTCGCTGCCGCCACCGCGCAGACTTTGCCGCCGCACTATCGCGTCACGAACAACATGCCGTACGTCTCGGGCGGACTCTCGCGGCAGTGGATGGATTTGTATTACGTGCCGTCAAACGCCGCGCCCACGCCAGTCGTGGTGTGGGTTCACGGCGGCGGCTGGGCTTCGGACAACGAGAACAATCCGCGCGCGCTCGCGCTTACCAACCACAACATCGCCGTCGCCGCCATTAGCTACCGCTACACGACGAACCCGCCGCCCTCGCCGTATCCGCTGAACGTGCCGCACCCGGCGCAGATTCACGACGTGAAGTCTGCCCTCCGCTGGCTGCGAGCGAACGCGGCGTTGTTCAACCTCGACACGAACCGCATCGGCATGTGGGGCTTCTCGTCGGGCGGGCATCTCTCCGCGCTCACGGGCGCGAGCGGGCACACGAACTTGTTCGACGTGGGCGAACACCTCGGCCAGTCCAGCCGCGTGCAGGCCGTGGTGGACATGACGGGGCCGACGGATTTGCTGCAAGTGCCGACGACGGTGCCGGGCTTTGACTACGACCGCTGGCTGCTCGGCGATTACGCGACGAATAATCCGCCCACGCTCGCGACCGCAAACCCGATCAACTTCGTGCGCGGCGACGCGCCGCCGTTCCGCATCATCCACGGCGAGGCCGATCCGAACGTGAACATTTTCGCCAGCCAGTTGCTCCACACCGTGCTGACGAATGCCGGCGTGTCCTCGACGTTTGTGCGGCTGCCCGGTGTCGGTCACAACATTCCGTCGTCGCAGGACGCGCCCGCCGCGCAGTGGCTCGCGGACACGTTCAACGGGGCGTCGAACTTCACGGTTTTCATCAGCAACCACAGCTTCGAATCACCGGCGATTCCATCGAACAGTTTCTCCGTCGCCGCGCCGCCGTTCGGCTGGGGGCGTTACGGCAGCATCAATAACAACAACCGTTCGGTGGGCGTGCTCGATCCGGCCGGCTCCACGCTCTACGCCGGGTCGGTGCCGCACGGCGAAAACGTGGCCGTGACTTTCCTGATGGATAATCCGGCGAACCAGACCTTCTTCGCGAACATGGAAGCGGGCCTGTTACAGGCGCTGACGGCGACGTTGCAGACGAAGCGGCGCTACACGCTGCGCGTCGAGGTCGGCAACATCGCCAACGACGTGAACGCGCCTTTTGCCTTCGCGGGTTTTCCGAACTACCGCATTGACCTGATGGCGGGAACGAATGTGCTGGCGTCGGACATCAACACGTTGCTGCCGGGCGAGGGCCAGTTCCTCACCTCCACCGTGGCGGTCAACATCGCCGCGTCGAATCCCTCCGGCGGGCAAAACCTCGCGGTGCGCCTCGTCAACTTGAACAGCGCGCCCGGCATCGAGGTGAACTGGGACAACGTGCGGCTGGAGCACGGGCCGATTCCGCCGCCCACGCTGACGATGACGCGCACCAACAACGCCTTTCAACTGTCATGGCCCGCGAGCGCGAACGGCTTCGCGATTTTCAGCGCCACGAATTTAAGCGCGCCCGTAAACTGGCAGCCGGCGGGATTGACAGCGGTGCAGTCGAACGGCCAGTTCCGCGCGACCGTGCCGATGAATGCGGCGGGGGAAATATTTTTCCGATTGCAGGCGCAGTAGCCCGCGCTCCGTGCGGTGGGAAGCCCGACGGCCTCGCCTTAAAACTTCGTGAACTTCTCCAACTCCTTCACGCGGCGATCAATGTCCGCGCGTTTCACGGTCGTCGTTTTCTTCAAACCAAATCCTTCGCAGCAGAAGCTCGCGGTCACGCTGCCGTAAATCATCGCGCGCCGGATGTTCGCATCAATGCTGCCGCGCGCGCTGGCCAGGTAGCCCATCATGCCGCCCACGAAACTGTCGCCCGCGCCCGTCGGGTCGAGGACGTTTTGCAGCGGATAGGCCGGGCAGATAAAGATGCCGCCGGGCGAGGAAAGGATGGAACCGTGCGAACCTTTTTTGATGACGACGTAGCGCGGCCCCATTTTGTGAATGCGTTTCAGCGCGGTGAAGACGTTGTCCGTCTCGGTGAGCTGATGCGCCTCGCTGTCATTCAGCACGAAGC
>JANOAY010000959.1:0-2850 GCA_031411375.1 Pedosphaera sp.
CGCCTCGCAGCGCGAGGCTCGCCACCTTTCAACTTGATGAATCTCTTTGCGTTCCTTGCGTTCTTTTGCGGCAATTCCCTCCGATGAAAATCGCACTCGCGCAAATCAACACCACCGTCGGCGACCTCGCCGGCAATGAGGCGAAGATTCTCGCCGCCTACCGGCGCGGTGTGGAGGCGGGCGTGGAACTGGTCGTGTTTCCCGAACTCGCCGTCACCGGCTATCCGCCGCGCGATTTGCTGCTCAAGCGCCATTTCGTGCAACAGAATCTGGAAGTCCTGAACCGCCTCGCCGCCGCGACCGGTGCGACGGGAATGCTCGTCGGCTTCGTGGGGCGCAATGAGGCGGGCGTCGGACGCGAAGCGACCAACTCGACCGCGCTGTTGCAGAACGGCAAGATCATCGCCACGCGCAGCAAGACGCTGCTGCCGACCTATGACGTGTTTGACGAGGATCGTTACTTCCAGCCCGCGACCTCGAATGCGCCGGTGGATTTCAACGGGCGCCAAGTGGGCCTAACGATTTGCGAGGACGTGTGGAACGATGAGGCGTTCTGGGACGAACGCCGTTACCACGCGAACCCGCCCGCGCAACTCGTGGCGGCAGGCGCGACCATTCTTTTCAACAACTCCGCCTCGCCGTGGCATCTCGGCAAGAACGAAACGCGCCACCAGATGCTCTCGCAACTCGCGGCCAAGACCGGACGGCCGCTGGTGTATTGCAACCTTGTGGGCGGCAATGACGAACTCGTCTTCGATGGCGCGAGCGTGGTTTTTAACTCACAGGGCCAGCTCATCGCGCGCGGCAAAATGTTCGAGGAAGATTTTCTCGTGCTCGACCTCGACAGCGCGCAGCCGGTGCTGCCGCCCGTGGTTTGCGATGAGGAAAAGGTTTATCGCGCGCTCGTGCTGGGCCTGCGCGATTACCTGCACAAGTGCGGTTTCAAGTCCGCCGTGCTGGGCCTGAGCGGCGGCATTGATTCCGCGCTCGTCGCGGTTCTCGCCGTGGAAGCGCTCGGGAAAGAAAACGTGCGTGGCGTATCGCTGCCGTCGCAGTTCTCCTCGCAGGGCAGTCTCGATGACGCGCGCATTCTCGCGGCGAACCTTGGCATTCGTTACGACGTGGTGCCGATTCAGCCCGCGTTCGAAGCGGTGAAGGGCCAACTCGGTGACGTGTTCAAAGGACTGAAGGAGGACGTGGCCGAGGAGAACATTCAGGCCCGGCTGCGGGGCGTGATTCTCATGGCCCTGTCGAACAAGTTCGGCTCGCTGCTCCTCACCACCGGCAACAAGAGCGAAATGGCCGTGGGCTACTGCACGCTTTATGGCGACATGAACGGCGGCCTCGCCGTCATCAGTGACGTGCCGAAGATGATGGTCTATCGCGTCTCGCGCTGGATCAATCGCGAGCGCGAAATCATCCCCGACGCTTCGATCACGAAAGCGCCTTCCGCCGAACTTCGTCCCGACCAAAAAGATCAGGACTCGCTGCCGCCGTACGAAATTCTCGACGCCATTCTCGAAGAGTACGTGGTGAACCTGAAGACCACGCGCGACATCATCGCGATGGGCTTCGACGAGGCGACGGTTAAGCGCGTGGTGCGGCTGATTTTTTTCTCGGAATACAAGCGCCGCCAGGCCGCGCCGGGTTTGAAGGTGACGAGCAAGGCGTTTGGTGTGGGCCGCCGCATCCCCATCGCGCAGCGGTATCGGGATGTTTAGTTGGAGTTTAACTTTCAGGTTGTCCCCCGGACACGCTAAAGCGTGAACTCCAACTCACGCTGAAGCGTGGACTCCAGCTACGGCTCCAGCACGACGTGCTTAATCTTCTGCCGCTGCCAAGTGTAGGTCACATGCACGCGGCCATCGCGGGTCTGGATCATCGCGGGGTAAGAGTATTCGCCCGGCTCGTTCTCCAGCGTCACCACGTTCGTCCACGTCACGCCGTCGCGGGAGGAGGCGATGCTCAACGGCGTGCGGCCCTTCGGCGTGTTGTTGTAGATGAGCAGCGCGCGTCCGTCCTTCAGCAGAATGGAATCCACGCCGGTGCTTGGGTTCGGCAACTCAGTGGCGCGCATCGGGGAGAACGTCTTGCCTCCGTCGTGCGTCCAGCACTCGGTCACGCGGCCTTGGCGGCTGCGGTTGAGCAGTTGGATGCGTGTTGGCGACCACGGCAGGATCGTCGGCTGAATCGCGCTGAACTCCTTCCCATCGTTTAACACTTCCGAACGCATCCATGTCTTGCCGAGGTCGCGGGTGAATTCGAGATGCACGCGCCAGCCATCGTGTTCACTGCTCGAGCCGCACCAGAGCGTGTCGCCGATCATCACGGGCTTGGCGCGGATGGGGCCGAGGATGTTCTCCGGCAATCGCTCGGGCTTCGACCAGGTGCGGCCTGCGTCGTCCGACTTCATCAACAGGCCCCACCATTTCGAGGGACTGGGGCCGACTTTGTAGAAGAGCAGCAGCGGGCCTTTTGGTGATTGGAACAAGACCGGATTCCAGCAGGGGAAGCGCGTGCCATCCGCCTGCACGCCGGTGGCGACCTCGGTGGGCGCGCTCCAAGTCTTGCCGTCGTGGCGCGCGGTCCAGATGGTCACGTCGGGGTGGCCTTCGTCGGTGCCGCCGAACCATGCGGCCAGGAGTCCCGACTTGGTTTCCGCGAGAGTCGAGGCGTGGCAGGAGGGGAAGGGCGCGCGCTCGTAGATGAACTCCGAGTGCTTCACCAATAACTGCGTGCGCGGGGCCGTGGCGCAACTGGTGAACAGCAGCGGCAACAAGCACGCCACGATTGGAGTGCCGGCTTCCAGCACGGCGCGAAAGAGCTTGTTGATGCCGAACGCGCCGTGCT
>JANOAY010000960.1:0-1666 GCA_031411375.1 Pedosphaera sp.
TCACCTACAGGAAAGGCCATGAGCCGAATCAATCGCCCGAGGTTCAGTCGCCGACAATTTTAGGAAAGCATTCCGTCCGCGTTTCCCCCAACCTCTCCTCGCGATGGGACACGAACTCGGAACACATCAACTGAACAACCGCCACATCACCGAATGGGTCGCGGCGCAGGCCGCGCTCTGCGCGCCCGACCGCATCTTCTGGTGCGACGGCTCGGTGGAGGAGAAGGCCGCGCTCACTCGCGCGGCCGTGGACGCGGGCATCCTGATTGAACTTAACCAGCAGAAACTTCCCGGCTGCTATTTGCACCGCTCCAATCCAAACGACGTCGCGCGCGTCGAGCAATGCACCTTCATCTGCACGCCCACGCGCGACGAGGCGGGGCCGACGAACAACTGGCAGGCCCCGCGCGAAATGTATGCCCGCCTCCGCACGATGTGCGACGGCGCGATGCGCGGACGCACGATGTATGTGGTGCCCTATTTGATGGGGCCGCCCGGCTCTCCTCTGAGCAAGGTCGGCGTGGAACTCACCGACTCGATTTACGTCGTGCTCTCGATGCGCGTGATGACCCGCATGGGCCGCATCGCGTGGGAACATCTCGGCGAGAGCGATGATTTCAATCGCGGCCTGCACTGCACGCTCGATGTAAATCCCGAACGCCGTTACATCGCGCACTTTCCGCAGGACAACGCGGTCATTTCCGTCGGCTCGAATTACGGCGGCAATGCGTTGCTCGGGAAAAAATGCCTCGCGCTCCGCATCGCGTCCTATCTCGGGCGCGATGAAGGCTGGCTCGCGGAACACATGCTCATCCTCGGCGTGGAATCGCCGGAAGGTGAGAAGACTTATCTCACGGCGGCGTTTCCCAGCGCTTGCGGCAAAACGAATTTCGCCATGCTCGTGCCGCCGCCGCGTTTCTCGAAATGGAAAGTCACCACCGTCGGCGACGACATCGCGTGGATGAAACCCGGCGCGGATGGACGCCTCTACGCCATCAATCCCGAGTTCGGTTACTTCGGCGTCGCGCCCGGCACGAACGCGAAGTCGAATCCCAACGCGATGCAGATTGCCTCGCGCGACACCATCTTCACGAACGTCGCGCTCCTGCCCGATGGCGACGTGTGGTGGGAAGGCAAGACCGAGCAACCGCCCGCCTCCGCCATCGACTGGCGCGGCCAGCCGTGGACGCCCGCCTCGAAAGAAAAGGCCGCGCATCCGAACAGCCGCTTCTGCTCGCCGATGACGAACAATCCCGCGCTCGATCCCGCCGCGAATGATCCGCAGGGCGTGCCCGTGCGCGCGATCATCTTCGGCGGACGCCGCGCCACCACCGCACCGCTCGTCTTCCAGGCGTTCAACTGGATTCACGGCGTCTATTGCGGCGCGACGATTGGCTCGGAGACCACGGCGGCGGCGGGCGGCGCGGTGGGGCAAGTGCGCCGTGACCCGATGGCCATGCTCCCCTTCTGCGGCTACAACATGGGCGACTACTTCCGCCACTGGCTCGCGATGCGGAAGAGCCTGCAATTCGTCCCGCGCATTTTTCATGTGAACTGGTTCCGCAAAGACGCGGGCGGCGAATTCCTCTGGCCCGGCTATGGGGAAAATATGCGCGTGCTGAAATGGATCGTGGACCGCTGCCGCGGACGCGCCGATGCAAATGAA
>JANOAY010000961.1:0-3669 GCA_031411375.1 Pedosphaera sp.
CCCGGCTCGGCCCACGACCAGATCGCCGTCACCGGCACGGTCACGTTGAGCAATCCCACGCTCGCACTTACCGTTGGCACGGCGGGCGGTCTCAGCAACCAGATCGTCCTCATCGCCAACGACAGCGCGGACGCCGTGACCGGCACGTTCAACGGCCTGCCCGAGGGCGCGACCGTCAATGCGGGGCTGGTGAGCTACAAAATTAGTTACGTCGGCGGCACCGGAAACGACGTCGTGCTCACGCAGACCGGCATCCCGCCGCGCCCGAGGCTCACGTCCATCGTCCCGCAGCCCGGCGGCGCGATGTTCCTGGGCGGCACCGGCCTGGTCAGCACGCTCTATTTTGTGGAGGCGAGCACGAACCTGATCGCGACGAACTGGACGGCGATTGACACCACGACCTCATCCGGCAGCGGCGTGATCGGCTACACGGATCAGGACGAGCCCACGCATCCGAAACGCTTCTACCGCTTCCGCCAACCGTGAGCGCGGGGAAGAATTTTTGATTTGGGATTTTGGATTGGTCGCCGCCGTGAAGAAATCCACCGGCGGCGATTTGCTTTCCGCCGCCCAATCCAAAATCTGCAATCCGAAATCTAAAATTCCAATTGGCCTGTGCCTCACTCGCACACCCCTGTGCGCGGCTCGCACAGTTTCGCCTGCGGGAATCACGGCTAGAAATGCGCGCATGACAAAACGCATTCAACACTCCTTCGGCTTGCTCACGCTAGCCGTCCTTCTCCTCACCTCGGGCGCGCGCGCCGCCACGCACACCTGGACCGGGGCCGGCGGCAACAAGCTGTTCAGCAATCCCGCCAACTGGGCCGGCAACAACGTCCCGGCCAACTCCGTGAATTTCGTCGAGGTGGTCTTCCCCGTCGCCGGCACCGCCGACGCCATCATGGACATCCAGAACCTGGTGGTGAACGCGGTGACGATTCAGCGCACCAGTTTCACCTTGATGGGTACGAACAATTGGCCGCTCACGTTGGATCACCCGGTGAACTGGGCGAAGCTCACGACCTACGGCGGCACGGTGGTTTTCGCCGCGTCGCTGCGGCTGGCTTTCCCGGCGGCGATGGAGTTGCAGGCCACCGGCACGGTGCAGATGGCGGCGCAGTTGATCGGACCGGGCTGGTTCGGCCAGTCGGGGCCGACGGATTTGACGATCAGCGGTTCCGTCGCGAACACCTACACGAACGTCACAAGAATTCGCGGCGCGACGTTGCGCCTCGCGAAACCGTCCGGCGTGCGGGCCATCCCGGCGGACCTCGACATGCTGGGCGGCACGTTCCTCCTCACCAACTCGCACCAGCTCAATTCCAACGCGCTGGCGAAATTCTCCAGCACGTCGGTCGAGTGCGGCGCCTATAGCCAGATTTTCAACCGGCTCCAGTTGGGCAATGACGTGACGCTCGAAAGCGGCGCGGGCGGCTCGGTCACGGTCAAGGAGGTCACGATGAGCGGAAACGCGACGCACACCTTGTCCGCGTCCGGCCTCATCACTTTCGCGGGCACCGTCTTCATGGGGGACGCCTCGGACTTGGACCTCTATGGAAACCTCGCGCTGGCCGTGCCCGCGCCGGGCGAGGGCGGCGCCTGTTTTCAACTCGACTATCTGGGGGACGCCGCCTCCAAAGCTTATCTGGACATTTACGGAACCTTCACCGGCCCCACCAACGCCCCGCTGCGCTTCACTGGAACCTCGGTGACGGGCTTCGAGAGCGGCACCGTGCGACTGTGGGGCGCGTCCACGTATCAAGGCCCGACCTACGTCGAGACCAACGTCACCGTGCTGGTCGAGAATGTCGCGGCCTTCGGCTCGACCACCCGGGGCGTGTATGCCGTCGGACGTCCGCGGATCTGGTTTTTGAACGCGTACTCGTCCTCAGAACCGTTCAGCTTTTCCGGCGGCACCTTGAACTCCAGCCCCGAGCTGATCACGATGAGTGACGCGGTGATTTTGAGCGGCGCGATCACGGTGACGAACGACGCCTACCTCACCGTCCAGTCCACGAACGGCCTGTCGTTGAGCGGGACCGTCAGCGGCCCGGGGCGGCTGTTCAAATTCGGGGCGCTGGGCGCGAGCGGTTATCCGCTGATCTTCTCCGGCACCGCCGTCAACACGTTCTCCGGCGGGCTGATCATCGCCGAGGGCGACGCCGAACTGCGCCGCGTGAACGGCGGCCTCTCCGTCTCCAGCCGGCTCGAAGTCTGGGACGGCACGGTGCGCAGCTACTTCAACCACCAGATCGCGGACAACGCCACCGTGGCGCTCGGCTCCGGCTGCTATCTCCGGCTGCTGGATGTTTTCGACACCATCGGCGCGCTGGAACTCTATCAGGCCAATGTCCTTACTGGCACCGGCACGCTTACGGTGAACAGCAACATCACCTCGCAGGCGGCCGGCACCGAATCGTTCATCAGCGGCAACCTCGGGCTGGGCGCGAACGGCACGACCATCCACGTCGAGTCCGGCGGCATCGCGCCTGACCTGCTCGTGGCCGCGACGGTCAGCGGCAGCGCCTTTGCGACCCTGACCAAGACGGGCGCGGGCCAGCTCGACCTCACCAGCGCGAACACGTTCTCCGGAAATTGTTTCGTGAACGGCGGCACCGTGCGCCTCCGTCATCCGCAGGCTCTCGGCAGCACGACGCTGGGCACGACCGTTTCTAGCAACGCCTTCCTCGACTTCAACACCGTCTCCGCGATTCACGGCGAGAGTCTGACGTTGAACGACGGCACGCTCCGGTTCACTCAGCCGGTGACGAACACTTGGGGCGGCCCCGTGTCCGTCGGCGGATTCGCCACGATTGAAACGCTGCTCTCGAACACGCGCCTGCTGCTCACCAACGTCGTCAGCGGCGCGGGCGGCTTCGCCAAGACCGGCCTCGGCATCCTCGACCTCACCGGCGTCAGCGCCAACACTTACGCGGGAACCACAGTCGCCTCCGGCGGGGTGCTAAACTTGAACAAGACCAACGGCCCGGCCGTGCCGGGCTTCGCGTTGAGCATCGGTTTTGCGGGCCACAACATCACCGCCGCCACCGTCGAGAGTCTGCGCGCGGCACAAGTCGGGGACAGCACATCCGTCACGCTGTCCTCGCTCGGCATCTGGGACTTGAACGGCCAGAACGACACCATCGGCTCACTCTCCGGCGCAGGCACCGTTACTCTCGGGGCGGCGCAACTTACGCACGGTGGCCTCGGCACCGACACCGCGTTCTCCGGCCTCATCACCGGCAATGGCAGCATCAGCCTCGTCAAAGTTGGGGCGGGAATTTTCACCATGACCGGTGTGCAAACTTACACGGGCCGCACCACCGTCTCCGGCGGCACGCTGCTCGTGAACGGCACCAACGGCCCCGGCCTCACCACCGTCAGCGGTGGCACGCTCGGCGGGCGTGGGCAGATTGGAAATGTCACCGCCCAAGGCGGCGTCATCAGCCCCGGCAACAGCCCCGGCATTCTCAAGATCGGCAACTTGCTCGGAAATGCGAACGTCACGTATCGCTGCGAGCTGAACACCACCAACGCCGGCACCGGCCACGATCAGCTCTCCGTCACCGGCACGGTCAACCTTGGGAATTCGCCGCTGCAACTTGTCCTTGGCAACGCGGGCGCGGTCAGCAACCGCTACACAATCCTCGTCAACGACAGCACCGACGC
>JANOAY010000962.1:0-9195 GCA_031411375.1 Pedosphaera sp.
CGCGCGCGCGGGACTGGGCGAGTTCCAGCGCGAAGTCGCGCTTGATGCTCGGCTGGTATTCGAGGCGGAGTTCCTCGGCGTCATTCGAGATGCGGCGATAGGCGAGACGCGTGAGCGGAGAAAGTTTGGGAATCAATTCGCGGCGCAGCTTGGTGATTTCCTCGCCCAGCGAAACCAGTTCGCGGGAAAAACTTTCCAGCGCCACGGGATCAAACGTCCGCTGTTTCAAGAGCGCGTTGCGCGAACGCAGCGCCTGCGCGTAGCGCTGGAGAATCGGGATGTAGGTGGGGAAAGTTTGCGCGAGCAGCAAATCGAGGAAGCGCCGCCGCCCGCGCGCCGTGCCTTTGATGAGTTGCAAATCTTCGGTGCAGAAGACGACGGCGCGGAGCGTGCCGAGGTAATCGGTGAGCTTCTTCACCGGCTGGCCGTTCAGGGCCAGTTTCCGCTCGGCCACGGCCCAGTACATTTTGACTTCGCTCTCGCCCTGCGCCACGACCTTCGCGCCGATGAAGTAGCCTTTCTTGCCGTGTTGAATCATCTGCGCGCCGCCCACGCCGCGAAACGAGCGGAGCGTGGCGAGGAGGTAAATGGCTTCGAGGACGTTCGTCTTGCCCTGCGCGTTGTGGCCCACGAGGACGTGGAAGCCCGGCGTGAAATCCGCGTCCATCCGCGCGTAGTTGCGGAAGTCGCGGAGACGCAGATGGCCGACGTGCATCCGCCACTCGTACCGGGATTCACCGGGCAAGGGAAGCGCGGCGTGGGGGCGGGGAAGGTGGTACCACGGAAGAAACGAAAAACACGGAAAGGAACAAGAAGGTCAGAAAATTTTTATTCCCCTGACAATCATTCCCCTGACGTAACTCGAACTCTGAAGTGGGCTGGCCGAAAAGAACGTAAAAAAACGAAGAGAGCCGAGCTGAAGGACGGCGCGGGGGAATAGTTCGAGGCCATGAGCGTGAAGTTCCACTCCCTCTTTCGGTTTCTTTCGATCTTTTCGGCCCACTTCAGAGTTCGGGTTACGAGTGGCGTCAGGGGAATGATTGTCAGGGGAATGGAAGCTGCCTCGTTGGGCCGCGCGTTCCGTAGTTCAACCACGTCCGTGTTTCTCCTTTTCTTCTCACCGGGCCGGCGGCAGAGTGCCGCGCATTCCGGGAAAACAAACTGCGCTCAGGACACGCTTTTGTTTTCACGCCAAAAAAACTCAACGCCGTCAACGCCGCTCCGCCACCACGCGATGCCCAGCGATCTACCCAACGAATCCGGCCCCGCCCATCTTGAGGCGCTCATCCGCCGCGCCGAGCGCGCGCGCGCCAGCGACATCCACCTCCAGATGTTCGGCAAGTCCGCGCAAGTCTCCCTCCGCCTCGACGGCATGATGTCGCCGCCGGTGCCGTTGCCCGAGCCGCTGGCCGAGCGCGTGTTCGGGCGCATCAAATTTCTCAGCAAGCTCAAGACGTATCAGGAGTCGCTGCCGCAGGACGGGCGCATTGACAAAGACGAGGTCGGCGCGGCCAGCGACATTCGCGTAGCGACGTATCCCACGGTGACGGGCGAGAAAATTGTGCTGCGCTTTTTCACTGACACGGAAACGCCGACGATTGATGAGTTGAAATTTCCCGCCGCCGCCGTGGCCGAGCTGGAAACATTTTTGCGCGGCAACTCCGGCCTGCTCCTCCTCACCGGTCCAGCGGGCAGCGGCAAGACCACGACGATTTACGCCTGTCTCCGTCGCCTCGCGGCGCTGGGTGGACGGCACATCATCACCATTGAAGACCCCGTCGAGCAGATCGTGCCCGGCATCATGCAGACGGAAGTGTGTGAAGCGCGTGGGCTGACCTTCGCGAAAGCCGCGCGGCATTTGCTGCGGCAAGACCCGCAGGTGCTCGTCATCGGCGAGGTGCGCGATGATGAGACCGCGAACATCGTGGTGCGCGCCGCGCTCACGGGGCATCTGGTCATCTCCACGTTGCACGCCGGCTCGTGCAGCGGCGTGATTGAGCGGCTGCAAACGATGTGCGCTGATACTTACGCCGTCGCCTCGTCGGTGGAATTGATTTTGAACCAGCGCCTCGTGCGCCGTGTGTGCGCGCAGTGCGGTGGTGCGCGCTGCGAAGCCTGTTTGCAAACCGGCTATCACGGACGCGTGCCGGTTCTAGAATGGCTGCGTCTTGATGCCGCTCAACGAGAACAGTTTCGCGCCCACGGCCTCTCCGCGCTCCAGCCCAAACAGCCCATTCGCGACGCCGCGCGCGAACTGGTGCGAAGCGACGTCACCGACGCCGCCGAGTTTGAAAGGCTCTTTTCCCGATGAACCACGAACAACTTTCCTTCTTCAACCACCAGCTCGCGGCGATGCTCAAGTCCGGCCTGCCGCTGGAAAGTTCGCTCAAGCAGCTCTCCGCCTCGATGCGTCGCGGCCCGCTGCGCGACGAAGTTCAAAAGCTCGAAGGCGATCTCGAACAAGGCGTGCCGCTCGAAGAAGCGCTGGGCCGCCGCAAGCTCCCCGAGCTTTACGTCGCCATGTTGCGCGCCGGTTTGAAAGGCAATGATCTCCCCGGCGTTCTGACGCTAGTTGCGGATTATTACGGCCATCTGCACACGACGTGGCTGCGGCTGAAGGGGCTGATGGTTTATCCCGGCCTCGTGCTGATCACCTCGCTGTTTGTGGCCGTGTTTGTGGCCGTCATTTACTCGCACATGGCGAAGGAGGCTTCGTCGACGTTCGGAAATTTCATGACCGGCCAGCCGTCGGACGCAGGTTTGACCTCGCTGCTCGTTCAAGTCTGGCTGCCGGTGATCTTTCTCGCGCTGACGACCGGGGTGTTTGTGCTGGTGCTGTCCGTGCGACGTTGGCGGCAGCGGGCGCGCTGGTTTCTGCCGGGCTTTCGCGAAGCGAGTTTGTCTCAACTGGCCGTGACCCTCGCCACCATGCTGGAGCAGGGGACGAATCTCGACGCGGCACTCGAAGTCGCGCAGCGCAACGAAGGCCACGCCGGTGCGCGTCGTGAACTCGGTTTGTGGCGCGAGCGGCTGGCTGGGGGCGCGAAACACTTCTCCGATCTTGTGCAGCAGGGCCGGCTCGTGCCGCCGCTTTTCGTCTGGCTTGTCACGGGCGCGGGCGAGAACTGGGCGCGCGGCTTCCGGCGCGCGGCGGAGATTTACGATGCGCGTGCGAAGTATCGCGTGGAACTCGTGCTCTACGCCGTGCTGCCCGTCACGATTCTTTTTCTCGCCGGAATCATCGGACTGGAAATGCTTCCGCTGATGAGATCGTTCGCCGCGATGATGAACGATCTCGGTGGCAACGGCGGCTTGATGGACATCGGGAATTGACGCGCATGGAAGCGGCACTGATCGAAGAACTGAAGAAGGCGGCGTTCCGCGCGATCCTCATCGCGCTCTACGTCGGCCCGATCATTCTGCTGGCCGTCACCTACTGGCTGGTGAGCCTGCCGTTGCGCCGGCGCGAGCGTGCGCGGCTGTTTCTCGATCTGTTGGAAATGGGCCTGGCCGACGGCAAGACGCCCGAGCGCGCCATCATCGAAGCGGGCCGGAGCGAAGATCGCGTGCTCGGTCGGCGCTTTCAATTTCTCGCGGAGCTGCTCGGTGGCGGCATGTCTCTGCCCCAGGCGCTGCAACTGGTGCCGCGCCTGCTCCCGCCGTCCGTGACCGCCATGCTGGCCGTCGGCGCGGAACTCGGCGACGTGCGCCGCGTGCTGCCTGCGTGCCGCCAGACCTTGGGTGACGCGCTCTCGCAAACGCGCGGCGCGCTAAACTACCTCGCAATTTTGGCCTTCGTAATCCTGCCCGTGGTGCCGGTGCTTTCGATGATCATGTCGGTCTATGTGGTGCCGAAGTTCGAGATGCTCGCGTTGGACATGAGTTTCACGATGCCGCCGTTCAGCCAGGCGTTCTTTGCGACCAGCCACAGTTTCGCGTTGCTGCAAATCGTCGTCATGCTGGGGTTCCAATTCATCATGCTCTGCTATGTGGTCGGGCCGCGCATGCGTCCTCGATTAATGCTCCTCGACCGCATTCTCTGGCTGCTGCCGTGGCGGCGCAAACGAATCCAGCGCGACTTCGCGACCATGCTCGCGCTGCTGCTCGACTCCGGCGTGCCGGAGCAGCGCGCGGTGCAACTGGCGGCGGAAGGCACGGACAATCTTCTTTTTCAAAAGCGCGCGCAGCGGGTCGCGGCGCAAATCATTTCCGGCGTGAAACTTACCGAGGCCGTGCGCGCATTGGATGATAGCGGGGAATTCCACTGGCGGCTGACCAACGCCCAGCACGGCACGCAGGGCTTCATCGCGGCGCTGCGCGGTTGGTTCGAGTCGCTGGATGCGAAGGCGTTTCAGCAGGAGCAGGCCGCGGCGCAGGTGCTGACTACCGCGCTCGTGCTCTGGAACGGTCTGGTCATCGGCATCTTCGTCATCGGCATGTTCAACGTGCTGACCAACATCATCGAGGAGGGCGTGTTGTGGTGATGAGCCTATGCTTTCGTCGCGCGCTTCCGGCTTCCCTCTCCCCTCAACGGGGAGAGGGACTGAGGGTGAGGGGTGGTGCTGCCAGAGGACTCTCTCGCAGTCCAACGCGTCTCGTAGTTCCCACCCCTCACCCCGGCCCTCTCCCCGTTGAGGGGAGAGGGAGCAGACCCGCGCGGAGCGAAGCAGGATTCCTCACCGCGGAACTCGTCGTCGCCATCGCCATTCTCGCGGCGGTGATGCTGCCGCTCGGGGGCATGTGGTTTCACGAGACGCGAATGCTGCGCACTTATTATCGCGACGCCGTGGCCATGGAGATTGTGGATGGTGAAATGGAAATTCTCGCCGCCGGTGAGTGGCGAAGCTTTGCCGAAGGACGGCATGAATTGAAGCCGTCTGCGACGGCCGCGAAGAATTTGCCATCCGGGAAATTTGTCCTGACCAGGCAAGCCAAACTGGTTCGCCTCGAATGGCTGCCCGAGCGCGGGCGCAAGATGGCGCGGGAGGTCAAGCTGCCATGAAGTTGCATTCCCAATCTCGAATGGCGAATGACCGGAACTCTGCCGGTGCGGCGGGATTCTCGCTCGTGGAATGCCTGGCTTACATCGCGGTGTTCTTTGTCGTCCTCGGCGTGGCCTTCGCGGCTTACTACCGGATGGATGAGCAGTCTCGTGCCCTCACCAGCAACTCGGCCGACATCGTGCGCGCGACGCAGGCGGGCGAACGCTGGCGCGCGGATGTGCGCGCCGCGACGAACGCCGTCCAGCTTCAGGAGAATCAGGAACTGCGGCTCACCACTCGCAACGGCGACGTGAGCTACTTCTTCCGCGACGGTGCGATCTGGCGGCAGGGCACGAATGAGGGGTTGTCGGTGCTGGTTCTGTCGCCGGTGAAATCGTCGGCCATGCAACTTGAGGCGCGGGCAGAGGTCTCGGCGTGGCGTTGGGAGATTGAGTTGAAAACCAAACGCACGAATGCCACGACGCGCCCGTTGTTCACTTTCCTCGCAGTGCCGGGAACGGAGGTGGCGCGATGAGGACTTCAGTTCCGCTGCGCCGTCAGCGCGGCATGACGGTGATCATCGTGATGACGCTGCTGGCTGTGATGTGTGTCTTCATGCTGTGCGCCACGCAGTCCGTCACCTTCGTGAAACGTGAGTTGAAGCTAATCGAAAAGAGGCAGTTAGAACGGTGCGAGAAGCTGACTGCGAGCCAGAAAAAATCTGCTCCATAGATTTTCGCAGTTGGTGGTCGCGGGGCGGTAGCCCCGAAAATTCGTTTCCCGGTTGAATTCGCGGCGGGTAGGTTCACGTCCGAAAACCATGCGCCGTTCAGCCTCATTTGCCTTGCCCGCCGTCTTCGTGGCGACGCTGCTCTCAGCGTTCGGCGCCAGTGTTGATTTCAAGCGCGAGGTGAAGCCCATTCTCGAACAGCGCTGCACCGAATGCCACGGCGAGAAGAAGCAGAAAGCTGGTGTGCGTCTGGACCGCAAGGCGTTCGCGTTTGCGCCGGGCGATTCGGGAAAGCCGGCCATCGCCGCCGGAAGCAGCGGCGAGAGTTTGCTGTGGCAGCGCATCACGACCACGAACTCCGATGAGGTCATGCCGCCGAAAGGAGAGCCGCTGACGGCGGCGCAAGTGACCGCGATTCAAAAATGGATCGACGAAGGCGCGACGTGGCCGGACGACGGCGGAGCGCCGCCGAAAAAGCATTGGGCCTACGAGAAGCCGGTGCGTCCGAGTTTGCCTGTTGTCAAAGGGCTGAAGTCCGCGATCAAAAATCCCATCGACAACTTTGTGTTCGAGCGGTTGCAGCAGGAGAAGCTGAAGCCCGCGCCAGAAGCCGATCGCGCCACACTCATTCGCCGCGTCTCACTCGATCTCACCGGACTGCCGCCGACGGTGCCAGAGGTGAACGCGTTCCTCGCGGACAAGAGCAAGGATACTTACGAGAAAGTCGTGGATCGTCTGCTCGCCTCGCCGCATTTCGGCGAACGCTGGGCGCGGCCTTGGCTCGACATGGCGCGTTACGCCGACACGCAGGGTTACGAGAAGGACAACCGCCGCACGATGTGGCCGTGGCGCGACTGGGTCATCAGTGCGTTGAACCAGAACAAGCCTTTCGATCAGTTCACCATCGAGCAGATCGCGGGGGACCTGCTGCCGGACGCGACGCAGGAGCAGAAGGTCGCGACGGGGTTTCATCGCAACACGATGACGAACACGGAAGGCGGCACGGACGACGAGGAGTTCCGCCACGAGGCCGTGGTGGATCGCGTGAACACGACGTTCAGCACCTGGATGGCGACAACGATGGCCTGCGCCCAATGCCACAATCACAAGTACGACCCGCTGGCGATGAAGGAGTATTATCAGGCCTACGCTTTCCTGAATCACACGGCCGACTCGGACAAGGACGACGAGCGGCCCGTGCTGAAAGTCTTCCAGGCGGGTCAGAAGGAAGAGCTGGCGGCCAAACGCGAAGCCATGCAGGAAGCCGAGGCGCGCTGGAAGAAAGCCGCGTCCGCGCCGGAACTCACGAACGCCTTTCTCGCGTGGCAGGAGAAAACTTTGACCCGGCTCACCAACGCGCCGGGAACAAATGCCGACGCCAAAGCGAAGAAGGACGCGAAGCCGGTCGATGAGGAATTGCGCAAGCTGCTCACGACCGCGCCGGAGAAACGTGACAAGGGTCAGCGCGGGAAGCTGAAGGAACTTTTTGAAAACGCCGCGCCGGAGTTGAAGGAGTCGCGCGAGGCGCTGGCGGCGGCGCGCACGGCGGAGAAGAAATTCAACGACGCCATCCCGACTTCAATGGTGTTCGAGGAACTCGCGAAGCCGCGCGAGACGCACATGCTGATTCGCGGGAGTTTTCTCACCAAGGGCGAGCGCGTGTCGCCGGGCGTGCCGGCGGTGCTGAATCCGTTGCCGCCGGACAGTGCGTCGAACCGGCTGGCTTTCGCGCGGTGGCTGGTGGACACGAACAATCCGCTGACCGCGCGCGTGATGATGAACCGTTTTTGGGAGCAGATCTTCGGCATCGGGATAGTGGAGACGAGCGAGGACTTCGGGACGCAGGGTGAGCCGCCGAGTCATCCGAAGCTGCTGGACTGGCTGGCGGTGGAATTCATGGAGCCGGGCGGGATGGTCCAAGGTCCAGAGTCCAAAGGCCAAGGTCAGCCGTCGTGGGACATGAAACGCATGTTGCGCCTCATCGTGACGTCCGCCACTTACCGTCAGTCGTCGAAAGTTTCGCCTGAGCTGTGGCAGCGCGATCCTTACAACCGCCTGCTCGCGCGCGGCACGCGCCGGCGGCTGGATGCGGAGATGGTGCGCGATCAGTCGCTGGCGGTGAGCGGCCTGCTCAGTCACAAACTTGGCGGCGCACCGGTCATGCCGCCGCAGCCGGACGGCGTGTGGCAGGTGGTTTACAGCGGCGACAAGTGGGAGACGAGCAAGGGCGAGGACAAATACCGGCGCGGCCTCTACACCTTCTGGCGGCGCACGAGTCCGTATCCTTCGATGGTTTCATTTGATGCGCCGAGCGGGGAATTCTGCGTGGTGCGCCGCACGCGCAGCAACACGCCGCTCCAGGCGCTCACGCTGCTGAACGACCCGGTGTATCTCGAATGCGCGCAGGCGCTGGCCAAACGGATGCTGACCGACGGCGGCGCGACGGCGGAACAGCGTGCGGCGTTTGGTTTGCGCGCGTGCCTCGCGCGCGAGCCGAAGAAGGGCGAGGCGAAACAACTGGCGGCGCTGGCGGCGAAACAACTGGCGCGCTACCGCGAAGATGTTGAATCAGCGGCGAAGTTTATGAAGTTCGCCGGTGCAGAGGCGAAAGAGAAAATTGATGCGGCGGAACTCGCCGCGTGGACCGTCGTGGCGAACGTGCTGCTGAATCTCGATGAGTTTGTGATGAAGCAGTGAAAGCGGCAGGCCTCGGCCAGCAGCCGGGTCATTCATCACGCCGTCGGCGCGGGGCCGCTGATTGCAACGCGACGACTTCCATTTGCTGCCAGCATTGCGCCTTCTCCAACTCAGCCGTTGACGCGCAAAGGCCGCTTGCTACTGTCGCGCCTCGTTTTTTCGCGGGTTGGCCGCAAACTCGAACGCACAAATTCACTGACACTTTTACTTATGGCTAAAGCATCGAAATCCACGAAATACGTTTATACTTGGGGCAACAAAAAGGCTGACGGCGACGGCAGCATGAAGGCCCTCCTCGGCGGCAAGGGCGCGAACCTCGCCGAGATGACCCGCATCGGCCTGCCCGTGCCTCCGGGCTTCACCATCAGCACCGAGGTCTGCACCTATTACTACGCGAACAAGCGCACCTACCCGAAGGCGCTGCAGGCGCAGATGGAAGCCGGCGTCGTCAACATGGAGAAGATCATGGGCACGAAGTTCGGCTCGACCTCCGGCATGCCGCTGCTCGTCGCGGTGCGCTCCGGCGCGCGTGATTCGATGCCGGGAATGATGGACACGATTTTGAATCTCGGGTTGAACGACCAGTCCGTGATTGCGCTCGTCAAGGCCACGGGCAATGAGCGTTTTGCGTGGGACTGCTACCGCCGCTTCATCCAGATGTACGGCGACGTTGTGATGGGGGTGCAAAAAGCCCCAGGCGAGGACCACGAGCCTTTTGAAATTGTCATCGACGGCCTGAAGAAGGAGTTGTTTCCCGGCGAGGATGACGTCGAGGATACGCGGATC
>JANOAY010000963.1:0-7087 GCA_031411375.1 Pedosphaera sp.
ACTACAAGGACGTGAACCGCGCGCCGCTCGGCTGAGTTTCCATGAGCCAGTCACTCTTCATCAACATCACGCGCCTCCAGCGCGAGATTGATGAGTTGGCCTTGATCTCCGAGAACCCGCCGCCGGTTGTCACGCGCGTTCTGTTTGGCGAGGCGGATTTGCGGGCGCGCGCGTTCGTCAAAAAACTTTGCACGGACGCCGGGCTCAAGCTGCGCGAGGACGCCGTCGGGAACATCTTCGCGCGCTGGGAAGGCGCGGACAAAAACCTCTCCGCCGTCGCCACCGGCTCGCACATCGACGCGATTCCGAACGCGGGGAAATACGACGGCGTGGTCGGCGTGCTCGGGGCGATTGAGGCGATGCGCGCTTTGCAGAAGGCTGGTTTACATCCGCAGCGTTCCATCGAACTGATCCTCTTCACCTCCGAAGAGCCGACGCGGTTTGGCATTGGCTGTCTCGGCAGCCGGTTGCTTGGCGGGGTGCTGTCGTTGGAGCGGGCTGGTGCGCTCAGGGACAAAGACGGAAAGGACTTAACCTACTGGCGTGAACAAGGCGGCTGTGTGGGCGAGTTGAACTCGGTGAAGTTGCCGAAAAATTCTTACGCCGCGTTCGTTGAGTTGCACATCGAGCAAGGGCCGTTGCTGGAAGCGGAGAACCTCGACATTGGCGTGGTGGAAAAAATCGCCGCGCCCAGCACGCTGCGGATTCAGCTCACCGGCGTGGGCGGGCACGCGGGCGCGACGCTCATGCCGGGACGGCGCGATGCCTTGCTGGCCGGCGCGGAAATCGCGCTGGCCGTCGAGCGTGTCGCGACCACGAGCGGCAGCCCGGACACCGTAGGCACCACCGGAGTCTTCCGCATCGAGCCGGGCGCGGTGAACAGCGTGCCGTGCCGTGCGTGGCTGGAGGTTGATTTGCGCGACACGCTCGTGCCGACGCGTGACGCGGCCTTGCAACAAATTGAAACCGCCGTCCGTGACATCTGCGCGCGCCGCCAGATCGAGTTCACGATGGAGCGGCTGAATGTGGACCCGCCCGCCCTCTGCGATGCGAAGCTGGTCACGACCGTTGAACAAACCTGCCGCGAGCAGAACTTCTCCGTGAAGAAAATGATCAGCCGCGCCTATCACGACTCGCTCTTCATGGCGCAAGTCTGCCCGACCACGATGATTTTCATCCCGTGCTTCAAAGGCTACAGCCATCGCCCAGACGAGTATTCTTCGCCCGAGCAAATCGAGCGCGGCGTGCGCGTGCTGGCCGAGAGCTTGGCGCGGCTGGCGGCGGCCTGACTCCGGAGCGCGGGTTTTCAACCCGCAGCAACGTGAAATGGAGAGCGGTATCAGCAAGTTCTCACGCTCTCGATTGGTGAACATTGCTGCGGGTTGGAAAACCCGCGCTCCGTCCCGTGCGTGAAGTTTCAACCGTTTGCGTGAGCCGCGCGCCGACCGGCTCCGGCTCCACGGAGCAACATGCTGCGACAGAGCGCGGCATCCGGCTTGCTAAATGGGCGGCGGCCCGGTTTCGTGCGGGCCGCAACCATGAAGTTCGACGCGCCGAACCAAGCCGCCCGCCGGGCCGGTCTCACACTGGTCGAAGGCTTGGTGATATTGGCAATCTTGGCCGTCGCCGCTGCGTTGTATTTACCTGCCTTGGCGCGCACCAAAACTCGCACCAAAAAGATAGGATGCGTCAATCAGCTCAAGCAGGTGGGGCTTGCCCATCGTCTTTGGTCAAATGATCACCACGACGAGTTTCCTTTCTTTTCGCCAGACCCGGACGGCTCACGTTTTTACGCGAACACGCCGCAAGTTTTCCGGCATTATCAGGCGCTCTCGAATGAACTTGTGACGCCGAAAATTTTGGTCTGTCCCCAGGATTTGAATCGGCGTCCGCCAAAACCTGACCGTGAGGGAGTGGTTGGCTTTCAAAATCTCTCCAATACAAACCTCAGTTACTTCGTTGGCCTCGACGCGCGTGAGGATGACCCGAGGCAAATGCTCAGCGGCGACCGGAACATCACAGGTGGGACTTGGAGCGGCGGCTTCCTGCGCACGCTCACGCCGCGCAGCGAAGCAGGCTGGACGGCGGAGTTGCATCAGTTCAGCGGCAACGTGGGACTGGCCGACGGCAGCGTGCAGCAGCTTTCCACCAACACGCTGCGCCAGCATCTGGCCGGAATTACGAACACCGTGATTCGGTTCGCGGTGCCATGAAAATATGCGCGCAACAACAGGCGGGGCTGACGCGGTTGGAAGTCACGGCTCTAGCGATTTGCGGAGTGGTGCTGCTGGGGCTGATGGTATTGTTGATTCTGCCCGGCTTCGCCCGGGCCAAGACTGGCCGGCACGAACCCCAACGCCGCTGTGTTAACAATTTGAGACAAGTCGGACTCTCCTATCTGCTTTGGGCCAACGACAACGAAGGGAGATTTCCTTTTGCCTCCACGAATACCAACAGCTCCCTAGCCTGGTTGAATTCAACACAGGTCTTTCGCCACTATCGGGCCATTTCAAACGAGTTGGTTACGCCCAAAGTCTTGAACTGCTATGCGGACAAAAACCGCATCAAAGCCTCCGACTTCGCCCAGCTTTCCAATACGAACCTCAGCTACTTCGTCGGTCTTGATGCACAGCCCGATAATCCGCAGAGCATCCTCAGCGGCGACCGGAACATCACGGGCGGCACGTTGAGCAATGGATTTTTGCGCGTGCTGGGCGTGAACTCCGAGGCGGGCTGGACGAAAGAGATTCATCAGAACGCCGGGAACGTCGGCCTCGGCGATGGCAGCGTGCAGCAGTTGACGCCGATGAGGCTGCGGCAGCAAATCGCGCGGGCGATGACAAACAGTTCGTTCATCCGGCTGGCGGTGCCCTGACCGTGAACACGACAGGAATTCTCCTTGCTGAACCAGCGCGGCGGACGTAATTACACGCCGCACTTGGATTGCCCACGTGGCGGAATTGGCAGACGCGCTAGATTCAGGTTCTAGTGAGTAACATCGTACAGGTTCAAGTCCTGTCGTGGGCACCATCTTCAATCCGGGCTTAAATCCGGCCATTCCCCCACGAAACCCAGTGTTTGCGGCCTTATCCGCACACTGGCCTTGCCCCGATTGGGTAGACAGGTGGTGGGTGGCGAGCCAGACCAAACGGCGCTTCCGGGTGGCGCTGACCGACAGCAATCATGATCTGCCCATCGCGCCCAACCGTCTGCGCGAGTTGGAGCGGCCCGCCCGGCGCGATGCGGTGTGGGTGGCCGACATCACCTACGTGGACCTGGCGCTCCAGCACCGGCAGCCCAGGCCGGTGCATCACTCGGATCGCGTTGTGCAACACGCCAGCGCCGCCTACCGGCAGCGCTTGGCGGCCGCCGGAGCGCAGCCAAGCATGAGCCGCAAAGGCCACGGATATGACAACGCCGTCATGGAAAGCTTCTGGAGCAGCCTGAGGCGGGAACTGGTGCATCGCTGTCGGTTCGCCACCCGAGCGGAGGCCCGGGCCGCCGTCTTCGAGTGGATTGAACTCTTTTACAACCGCAAGCGGTTCCGAGCGCTCTCGGTTACAAGTCACCTGTGGAATTCGAAACACAGCTCAACTAGCAAGCCCATGTCTCCATGCGCTCACCCACCACCTGTCTACCCAATCGGGGCAAGGCCAGTGTCAAGATGCACGCGATGCCGCCTACCGAGCGGGGGCGCTCAGAATAATTCGCGCCGCCTCCGGCAGATCTTTCACGCGAAAATCCGGCGGCTGCTGGAGCGCCTCATCGTAGCCGTAGTCAATGAAGACGGTGCGGCAGCCGGCGGCGTGGCCGCAGTCAAGGTCGCGCCAGCGGTCGCCGACCATCCAGCTTGCGGCGAGATCAATGTTCAATTCGCGCGCGGCGCGCAGCAACATGCCGGGCCGGGGCTTGCGGCAGTCGCAGTCGGACAAACCTTTGCCGGGGTGATAACAAACTTCCACGCGGTCGAGCGGCAGTTCGCGAAGCATGTGCGCGTGCAGTTCTTCGACGGTGGATTGCGCCATCGTGCCGCGCCCTACGTCCGGCTGGTTCGTGGCGACGACGAGAAGAAAGCCGGCCTGCTTCAACTCAAGGCACGCCTCTTTCACGCCGGGGAGAATTTCAAACTCCGCCAAGCTCGTGGGCGGGTAAGGTTTCTGGTCGCGCGTGAGGGCGCGATTGATCACGCCATCGCGGTCGAGGAAGACCGCGCGTTGGGCAGGAGTCGAAGTCACAAGACTCTGAGCCATTTGGTTTCAGTTCGAGCCTCCGCACGTTGGCTCTGGCGCGGGGACTACTTCGTCCCTTCCCACTTCGTCCGGTTCACCTTGAGCTTCGGATGCGAGACGAAGAGGTGCCAGACGATGCCTTGGAACGCTTCCGAGTGCGGCGTGACGTGCTCGGAGTTCACGGTCGGCACGATGACGCAGGCGGTGGCCTCCTTCGCGGTGTAACCGCCGTCGCGGCCCACGATGCCGGTGACGCTCGCGCCCACCTGCTTCGCGACCTGAATGGCGCTGACGAGATTCGGGCTGACGTTCTTTTCCAGATTGCCGCCGCCGACGGAGAAGATGAGCAGGCCGTCCTGGCCGTTGATGCGCGAGCCTTTGAGCCATTCGCTGAACACGGTGGCCCAGCCTTCGTCGTTCGTGCGCGCGGTGAGTTCGCTCACGTTGTCCGTGGGCGCATAGGCCTCGAACCCGCAGATTTTGCGAAAGTCATTCACGGCGTGGCCGGCGTTGCCCGCGCTGCCGCCGACACCGAGGATGAAGAGGCGCCCGCCGCGTTCGCGCACGGCCAGGAGGACGTCCACCATCTTTTCAATCGCGGCGACATCGAGTGCGGCGACGACCTTCTGTGTTTCTTCGAGATACGTTTGGGTGAAACTCATGTGGGCGCATCAAACACGCTGGAAAGGAAAACTCCAAACTCCAAAATTCAAACTCACATGTGGTGGAAGTGCTCGCGCAGGGCGGGCGGCCCGTGCCACCGACGGTGTAAAGAACGCGTTGGGCCTTCCGGCGGGCCGCTCTGCGCGGCCCGACTGCTCGCAGCGCGAGCAGTTCCACCTTACTTCAGCAGCGTGTTCAACTCCTCCAGCCCCGCGTGCGAACCGATTTCGTAAAAGCGCTCCTTCACTTCCCACCCCGCCATCTGCTTGCGCTCGACGAGTCGCGTCATCACGGCGGCGAGATCGAAGGGCTGGTCGGACGGCCATTGGTCGAAAGCGCGTTTGTTGAAGAGGCTCAGGCCGTAATCAATGTGGCGCATCTCCGGCAGGCGCTGCTTCTTGTCGTAGAGCTGGATCGCGCCGTCGCCGAAGATCACGTTGCTCGTGTCGTACTGGCCTTCGTTGTTGAACACCGTCATCAGCCCGAGCTGCCCGCTGCGGAGAAAGAATTCCGCAACTGGCAGAAACGGCTCGGTGAGATAGCTGTCGCCGTAGAGCACGAAGAAATTCTCGCTCAGCTTCGGCATCGCCAGTTGGAGCGCGCCGCCGGTGCCGAGCAGCTTCGGGCCGTCGAAGGAATATTCGAGCTGCATCCCGTGCGCGCGTCCGTCGCCGAACTGATCCACCACCATCTCGCCGAGATGCCCGAGGCACAGCACCACGCGCGTGAGACCCTGCTTGCGCAAGAGCGCGAGCTGATGTTCGAGAAACGGTTTGCCCGCCACGGACACCAGCACTTTGGGAATCTTCTCCGTGATGGGACGCAGCCGCGTGGCGAGTCCGCCCGCGAGCAGAGCCACGGTCATGTCTTGAGGCTTAATCATGGGCGCGGTTTACAGTCTGGGCATTCTTTCGTGCCTTTGCATTTGGGACAGTCAACTTTGCCGTCGCCGCCGCAGGTGGTGCAGCTCGACGTGCGCTTCCCGCGTCCGCCGCAGGACGAACAGGAGGAAGTGGTGCTCCGCGTCTTGCCCTTGGTGCGCGTGGTCCTGCTGGTGCGGCCATTGCCACCGCAGCTCGAACAGCTGGTCTCAGTTTTGCCGTCTCCGCCGCAGCGCGTGCACTTCGTCGTGCCGCGTCCTTCGCAGGCCGAACACTTTTTTGTGTCACTGCACTTGGTGCAGTTAAGAACTTTTGCCGGCGTGGCGTTGGTGGCCGGTGTGTCCGCGAACGCCATCGTGCTCGCGAGCACCAGGCACAGCGCGCCCATCAGACTGCGAAGAACTTGGTTTGCTTTCATCGTGCGCTGACTACGCCATCCCGCGCCAGCCGTGACCATTGGAACGTCGGGCCATTTTTCAAACGGCCACGCTCACGAACTCACCAGTTTCGTCCCCTCAAAATCAAAACGGAACCGCACCTCCTTCAGCCCCGCGTTCCGCATCGCATGACGCAGCTTCGACTTGTCCTCCTCCGCGTAGAACATCAAAAAGCCGCCGCCACCCGCGCCGATGAGCTTGCCCCCGAGCGCGCCGTGTGCGCGCGCGAGGTCATACCACTCATTGATCTTCGCATTGCTCATGCCGCCGCTGCGCGCCTTCTTACGCTGCCAGTGCTCGTCCATGAGCCGCGCGAACTCGCGCAGGTCGCCGCTCTCCAGAGCGCGCTGGCTGGCGTAACCGATCTCCTTCGTCTGATGCAGATTGGCCAGCATGGCCGCGTCGTCCTGCTTCGACTTGTCGTTTTGGTCTTTCAGGATGCTGCCCGCGCTGCGGCTGTAGCCGGTGAAGAACATGACCAAGTTGTCCTCCAGATTGTAGCGCGTCTCCTCGGCGATCTTCGCCGGCCACGCTTCCACGCGTCCGTCCTTATGAAAATTAAAGCAGGTGATGCCGCCGAGCGCCGCGATGTATTGGTCCTGCTTGCCGACCGGCTCCTTCAAGCGGTTGATCTCGATGTCGCACGCCTGCGCCGCGATGTCGGCGTTCGGAATCAAATTCCTTTTGTGGGCGTGCAGCGCCTTGAGCAGCGCGGTGGTGAAGCTGCCGCTGCTGCCCAGTCCCGTGCCCGAGGGGATGTCCGCCATGCTCGTCAACTCCAGATAACCGCCGTCGATGTCGAGCATCTGAAACGCCTCGCGAATGATGGGGTGTTCGATCTGCGCCGCCTGCGCCACGCGCTCCAGCTTGGAGTATT
>JANOAY010000964.1:0-2830 GCA_031411375.1 Pedosphaera sp.
CGTGTTCGCTGTCTCGACCTACTTCACAGTGTCCGCGCTGTTCTGGTATGTCGGTCTGGTGCCTGACCTCGCGGTCATTCGCGACCGCGCCAAGACGAAGATCAAAAAGATCGCCTACGGTCTGCTCTCGCTTGGCTGGTCCGGCTCGAACCGCCACTGGAGCAACTACGAGAAGTGCTATTTGATTCTGGCCGGTGTCTCGACGCCGCTCGTGCTGTCCGTTCACTCCATCGTGTCGCTGGACTTCGCGGTGTCGCAGTTGCCCGGCTGGCATACGACCATCTTCCCGCCCTACTTCGTGGCCGGCGCGATTTTCTCCGGCTTCGGCATGGTGCTCACGCTGCTGCTGCCGCTGCGCAAATTGCTCAAGCTCGAAGAGCTGATCACGATGCGCCACATCGATCTGATGTGCAAAGTGACGCTCGCGACGGGCAGCATCGTTGGCTACGCCTATTGCATGGAGTTCTTCATCGCCTGGTACGGCGGCAATCCCTACGAGCGCTTCACCTTCATGAACCGCGCGTTCGGCCCGTTCGGCTGGAGCTACTTCCTGATGATGCTTTGCAACGTCATCACGCCGCAGTTCTTCTGGTTCAAGTGGTGCCGGCAGAACGTGGTCTTCGTGTTCATCATGTCGATCTTCGTGAACATCGGCATGTGGTTCGAGCGCTTCGTCATTGTCGTGACCTCGCTGCATCGTGACTTCCTGCCGTCGAGCTGGGGTTACTACATGCCGACTTGGGTGGACATCATGACCTACCTCGGCACGTTCGGTTTGTTCTTCACATTGTTCCTGTTGTTCCTGCGCTTCGCCCCGGTGATTGCGATTGGAGAAGTGAAGGCTATCACGCCTTACGCGGACCCGCATCATCCGCTCGGCGGCGCGAAAGGAGGGCACCACTGATGAGCTTGAAATTTGGCATGCTCGCGGAATACGCGACGCCCGCGGACCTGATGCACGCGGCGGAAAAAATTCGTGACGCCGGTTTCCGGCGCTGGGATGTGTTCAGCCCGTATCCGATCCACGGGATGAACCAGGCGATGGGCCTCAAGAACTCGAAGGTCGGGTGGTTCGGTTTCACCGGCGGCGTGATCGGGTACACCACCGGCATGATCATGATTTGGTGGATGAACGCGCACGACTATCCGATCCTCGTCGGTGGCAAGCCGATGTTCAGCCCGCACTACGCCTTCCCGCCGTCGTACGAACTGACGATTCTGTTCACGGCTATCGGCTCGATTCTCGGCATGATGTTTTTGAACCGGCTCCCGAAACTCTACAATCCGCTCTTCAAGAGCGAACGCTTCAAGCTGGTCACGCATGACCGCTACTTCCTCGTCGTCGAGACGACCGACCCGAAGTATTCCGAGTCCGAAACCCGCGCGCTGCTCGAATCCACGGGCACCAAGCACATCGAGATTGTGGAGGACTAATGCGCTACTTCCTTCTACTTCTCGCGCTGGCCGTCGTGACCGTGATGGGCGTCTTCGGCAAACGTGGCGACACTTTCAAGCGCCCGCCGATGGAAATTTTCCAGGACATGGATCGTCAGGCGAAGCTCCGTCCCCAGACTCCGAACCTCACGTTCGCCAATGGCCGTTCCTCGCAGGAACCCGTGGCGAACACCGTGGCGCGCGGCGACCACTACGAGAACAACGCCATCAACACCGGACGTATCCCCGGCTCGACGAACTTCGTCGCGAACATCCCCGTGCCGGTGACCGAGCAGTTCATGGCTCGCGGCCATCAGCGCTACGAAATTTACTGCACCCCCTGTCACGGACCGCTCGGCGACGGCAAGGGCGTGGTGCAGAAGTTTGGTTACGCCAGCATCAAGAGCCTGCACGACAAGCTCGTCGTGGCGCAGGGCGACGGCGAAATCTTCAACACCATCACCCACGGTAAAGCCACGATGTGGCCGTACGGCTCGCAGATTTCCGTCGAGGACCGCTGGGCCATCATCGCCTACGTGCGCGCGCTGCAACGCGGGCACCTCGGTTTGCTGGATGAAGTTCCCGCCGCACAGAAAGCGGGGTTGAAATAACATGGCTTCGCAAAACACATCTCCTTTGTCCGAAACGCTCGACCTCTCGCGTTGGAAAAAGGTTCCGACCTACGCCGTCATCGCGGGCGTCCTGTTCCTCATCCTCGGCTTAGTTGTCGAAGGCCGTCATGGTACCGAGGCGCTACTGAAAAACTTCGGCTTCTCCTGGCTCACCGGCTTCATGTTCTTCCTGAGCCTGGCGATGGGCGGCCTGTTCCTGACCATGGCGCATCACCTGTTCGATGCGAGCTGGTCGGTGCCGATTCGCCGCTATTGCGAACACCTCGCGTGCCTTGTGCTGCCGCTGGCCGTGCTGTTCATCCCCATCGCGTTGCTGGCGAAGAAAATGTATCCGTGGATGACGATGGTTCCTGACCACGCGCTGCACGCCAAGCACGCGCTGCTCAACACCGACACCTTCTTCAGTTGGTACACGCGCATCCCGCTCTATTTCGTCATCTGGATCGCGCTCGCCTTCCTGCTCCGCAAATACTCCGTGGCGCAGGACAAGGACGGCGCGGCGCACTGGACGTTCAAGATGCGGCGGGCCTCCTACGTCGGCATTTTCCTCTTCGCCATCTCGCTGACCTTTGCGGTCATTGACTGGGTCAAGTCGCTCTCGCACCAGTGGTATTCCACGATGTATGGCGTGTGCTATTTCGCCGGCAGCGTCTGGCTGACGATCGCCACGGTCTATGTCATCGGCATCGTGCTCAAGCGCACGGGACCGCTGAAGGACGTGCTGTTCCCGACGCATTTCTACTACATCGGCTCGCTGACCTTCG
>JANOAY010000965.1:0-3283 GCA_031411375.1 Pedosphaera sp.
GCCACGACGCTGCTCTCCGGTCTGCTGGGAGCCGATCATTCGCGTGAAGTGCAGCGCGCCGCCGCCCGCTCCCTGCTCCAGCCCGCGCGCAAGGCCAGCTTTCCGGCGTTGCTGACGGCGGAACGCTGGAACGCCTACACACCGGGCGTTCGGACGATGTTGCTGGATCGGATGGCGGGCGGGCCGGAGTTTGCGTCCGTGCTTCTCGACGCCATCGAGGCCGGGAACGTCCCTGGCAATTCGCTCTCCGCCGGACAGCGCGAGCAACTTCGCAAATCGAAGAAACCGGAGTTGAAGTCGCGCGCGGAGAAACTTTTTGCGGCACCCGGTGGCAATCGCGAGAGCGCTTTCAATGAGGCCAAGGCCGCGTTAAAACTGTCGCCCGTTCCCGCGAATGGCCGGGCCGTGTTCGAGAAAGCCTGCGCCGCCTGTCACCGGCTCAACCAGCTGGGCGTCGCCGTCGGGCCGGACCTCTTCGACATCCGCCAGCAGCCCAAGGAATCCATCCTCTATCACATCATCATCCCCGAGGCGGAAATCGCGCCGAACTTCGTGAACTACGAGTGAGAGTTGAAGGATGGACGCACGCTCTCCGGGTTGCTCGCGTCCGAGAACGTTGGGAGCATCACGCTGCGCATGGGACAGGGCGTGGAGGAGAACATCGCGCGCGCGCAGATCGTCCGGCTGACCGCGAGCCGTCTCTGTCTCATGCCGCAGGAAATGGAGAAGGCCATGGCCGCGCAGGAACTGGCCGACCTGCTGGCTTATCTGAAGGGAGAACAATGAAGACTTTTGCGCTTACGATGCTCATCGCCGTCCACCTTGCCGGTGCCACCAGTTCTTTCGCCGCGGCACTCCGCGCTGGCGCGGCCACGGCGAACATCACGCCCTCCCTCGGCATCGAGATGAACGGGGGCACCGCGCCCGGTTACGCGACGCACGTCCACGACGAACTCCACGCGCGGGCGCTGGTGCTCGACGACGGTTCCACGCGGCTGGCCTTCGTGGTTGTGGACAACTGCCTCATCGACCGCGCCGTGTTCGATGCCGCCAAGGCGCTGGTGTTTCAACACACAGGCATCGCCTCCAACCACGTGTCCATGTCCTGCACCCACACGCACAGCGCGGGCAGCGTGTGCGGCGTGCATCTGAGCGAAGCGGACCCGGCCTATCGCGCGTGGCTGCCGCGACGTATCGCCGACAGTGTGCGCCTCGCGGTGAACAACCTTGCTCCGGCCCGCGTGGCCTGGGGCAGCGGGTCCGTGCCGCAACACGTTTTCTGCCGGCGCGTCACCGTCAAACCGGATGTGACCTACACCAACTTGCTTGGCGCAGTCGGCGACCGCGTGAAGATGAACTGGTCTTCGCCGCAGCCCGAAGTGGATGGCGACTTCTCCGGCCCGGTCGATCCCGAAGTATCCGTCCTGAGCGTGCAACACGCCGACGGTCGGCCGCTTTCGTTGCTTGCCAACTACTCGTTGCACTACGTCGGCGGCACGGGCCCGGGCCACTTGAGCGCGGACTACTTCGGCGTGTTCTGCGAGCGGATGAAGGAACTGCTCGGCGCGGAGAAACAGGAGCCGCCCTTCGTCGCGCTGATGAGCAACGGCACCAGTGGCGACATCAACAACAATGACTTCCGGAAGCCGCGCCCGCCGCAGAAGCCCTACGAACAAATCCGCCTTGTCGCCGAGGATGTCGCCCGCGAAGTGCAACGCGTGGTGAAGACGCTGACGTATCGCGACGACTTGAAGTTGTCCGCCGTCAGCACCGAGTTGGAGATAGCCGTTCGGAAACCCTCACCAGCCGAGGTCGAACGTGCGCGCGGCATCGTGGGTGGACGCGATCGCCTGAAGCTTCGCACCTGGACCGAGTTCTACGCGCGCGAGCAGTTGATCCTCGCCACTTATCCCGATCGAGCGTCGCTGCCCTTGCAAGTGTTTCGCATCGGCGACTTAGCCGTGGCGCAGTGGCCGGGCGAAATCTTCGCCATCAGCGGACTCGATCTGAAGCAGCGCAGTCCGGTGAAGCCGCTCTTCAACATCAGCCTGGCCAACGGCTGGTATGGTTACATCCCGCCGCCCGAGCAACACGCGCTCGGCTCCTACGAAACCTGGCGCGGCCGCACCAGCCCGCTGGCGACGAATGCGATTCCGCAGATCACGGAGGCGTTTCTGAAACTGCTGGAGATAGCCAAATGAACCTTCACTCATTCCTCGCCCACGCTACCGTCCTGTTGGCCGCAGTCTTCCTGCCCGTGGCTGGGATGAGGGCGGCTGAGCCAATCATTTTCCACCCGGCCTACGCCCCTGGCCCGGCGGATAATCCGCTCAAGGGCTTCGTCCCCTACGGGGGACAGGGACGAAATTTTCCGCATTCACTCGAGTTCAACTATCTGTCCCTGGCGGCGGTGATGACGGGGCCGACCAACTTCAACTGGACGCCGATGGAGCGGCTTCTCGACGGCATCGCGGCGCGCGGTTGCCAGAGCGTCTTTCGCATCTACATGGAGTATCCGCGCAAGCCCAGCGGCGTGCCGGAGTATCTCGTGCAGGCCGGCGTGAAGATGCGCGCGTGGACTAACACCAACACCCAGCCGCTCCCGCCCGCGCTCGACCACACGCCGGATTACGAAGACCCGCGTCTGCGGGCGGCGCTCACGAACTTCATCGCCGCACTCGGCGCGCGATACGACGGAGATCCGCGCATCGGCTTCATCACGGCCGGCTTGCTCGGCTCCTGGGGTGAGTGGCACTGCCATCCGCATTCGGAATGGTTCGCGTCCAAGGCGGTGCAGGCGGAAGTGATGGATGCCTACGAAGCCGCCTTCCGCAAGACGCCGGTGCTGCTGCGCTACCCGGCCGGCGACAACGACCGCGCCCACGCGCCGACCGCCCGGCGCAACTTGGGCTACCACGACGACTCCTTCGCCTGGGGCACGCTGGAGACCGGGCGCAAGAATGATGACTGGTTCTATCTCGCGGCCCTGCGCCAAGCCGGCCCCGCCGCGATGGAGCGCTGGAAGACCGCGCCGATCGGCGGTGAGATCCGGCCCGAACTCTGGCCGTGTCTGTGGAAGGCGGAGGGCTGCACCAAAGGGCAGGACTTCGCGCGCTCCGTCCGCGAGACACACGCCACCTGGCTCATGGACTCGAGCACCTCCCGCACGCTCGCGCCGGACGAACAGGAGCGCGCCCTCGCGGCAGCGCAGAGTCTCGGCTACGAGTTGCAGGTCGTCCAAGCGTCCGCCGCGTTGACTGGCCGCCGGTTGGAAGTTTCCGTC
>JANOAY010000966.1:0-1654 GCA_031411375.1 Pedosphaera sp.
CCCTGCGCGGATGAAAGATGCCGCGCCGCCTGCGGCACCGGCTCGCGCGCCTCGGCCTGGGCTTCGGCGGTCTTCTCGCTCGTGGTCTGCTGCTTCTTCGCAATCTCGCTCGCGGGTTTCGTCTCCGGCTTCACCGCGTTCTTCGCCGTGTCGAGCCGCACGGCTTGCTCGTCCTTGATGATCGCTTCGACCTTCTCCAAAAGTTTTTCCAGCGCGGCCAGTTGCTGCTCGTCCTTTTCCAACTTGGAAATTTTCTCGCCGAGTTCCTGCTCCGCTTTCTTCAACGCCTCCACCGCCGCCTGCTGCGCTTCCGGCGCGTTCTTGCTGCGGGCGAGTTCCTTCTGCGCCTTCTCCATCTGGTTCGCGGCCTCGTTCAAAGATGCCGCCGCCTCCGGCGCATCATTCGCCGCCTTCTGCTGGACCTCCTGCGTCGCGTCGCGAATCTCGCCTTGCGCCGGCGCTTTCTCTTTCAACGCCTCTTTCTTCTCCACCGCCGCCGTCTCCGTCTTCAGCGCCTCCTCTTTCTTGATCAATTCACCAACCTCCTTCTGCAACTCGCGCAAATTCGCCAGCACGCTCTCCGGTTGCTGCTCGGCCGCCTCCGCCTTCGCGAGCTGTTCCAGCAACGCCCGTCGCGCCAAATCCAAACTCACGCTCGCGTCCAGTTGCTTCACCGGCACCTCGCGCACTTTCCACGGCGTGTCGTGTCCTTGGTTCAGCAGCGCCCGCGCCTCCTGCATCCGGTCCATGGCCGCACGAAAATAACCCGCCGCCGTCGGAGCCACATCATTGATGTCGCGCCGGATTAAATCCGTGTTGTCCACCACCTCGAACTGCTTGTCCTCCGCGTCGCGCGCGTCGTCCTTGCGATCCATCTTGCGCGTCAGTTCCGTGACCGCCTGCTGCTGGAGAATGGCGTTCTCCGTCTCTTGAATCGCGGCGCGGAGCAGGTCCACCAAATCTTTCGAGAGCAACATCGTGCGCGCCACGTCGCGCATCTGGTCGCGCGCCTTCTTCTCGTTGCCCGTCGCGCTCAGGAGCTTGCCGTTGTGCAAATCATCCGCCGCGCCATCCAGCGCGCTGAACAGTCCGCCCGACTTCGCTTGGTCCAGCGCCGCGCGCGGACGTTCGCCTGTGGTCGTGCCGTCGCTTTCGCGTGCGACCTTTTCCAATTTGTTCAACAGCAGGGCGACCTCGTCCTTGATGGCGATTTGATCAATCTCCTGCTGGCTCAGGTAACGCTTCTCGTCCTCGCCGAAATTTTTGAGCAGCTTCTGGTCGGTCTGCCGTGCCAGCCAAACGCCCACGCGCATGTTGACCGACTGCCGCGCCGCCAGTCCGCGCAGCATGATGGACATTTCGTAGAGCGCCTGCTGCCGCTGATATTCGAGGATGAGCTGCTTGAGCTGCGTGGTGATCATCTTCTGCCCCGAGTAGGCCTGGACGACATCCTTCTTCGACGCGTCGTCATCGCCCGACTTCTGCGCCTGCTGCAAGAGCGTGACGACCTGCGCCATGTCCTTCTCGCTCAGGCGATTCAACACCGTGCGAATCGCGCGCAACACCTTCACGTCCTCGCCCGCGATCCCGTTGCGCTCGAACTCGCCAATGATGCCCGACAACTGATCGCCCACGCGCGCCGTGGTCTTCTGAA
>JANOAY010000967.1:0-2504 GCA_031411375.1 Pedosphaera sp.
GGCGTTGAGCCACTGGTCGGCGGCGAAGAGAATGAGGTCGCCCTGCTCGATGTTGAGCTTGGTGGTGAGCGCGGCCTTCTCGGCTTCGCTGAAGAATTTCACGATGGGCGATTTCCATTCGCCGTTCTCGACCTTGATGTAGGCGAGACCTTTCGCGCCGAAGCTCTTCGCGTATTCGGTCATCGTCTCGATCTGGCCTTGCGTCGCGCCAGCCATGCCTTTGGCGTTCATCGCTTTCACCACACCGCCGTTCGCGACCGCGCCGGAGAACACTTTGAAGGTCGAAGCCTTGAAGTCCTCGGTGAAGTCCACGAGTTCCATGCCGAAGCGCGTGTCGGGTTTGTCGATGCCCCAGCGGTTCAGCGCCTCCTCGAAGCTGATGCGCTTGAAGGGCGTCGGGATGTCGATGTTCAACGCGGTCTTCCAAACCTTCCTCAGCAAGCCTTCGATGAGCGCGTAGATATCCTCGCGATCAATGAAGCTCATTTCGATGTCCACCTGCGTGAACTCGGGCTGGCGGTCGGCGCGCAAATCCTCGTCGCGATAGCAACGGGCGAGTTGGAAGTAACGCTCGACGCCCGCGACCATGAGAATCTGTTTGAACTGCTGCGGCGACTGCGGCAACGCGTAGAACGTGCCCGGCTCGCGGCGGTTCGGAACAAGGAATTCACGCGCGCCTTCCGGCGTGCTCTTGAACAGCGTCGGCGTCTCGACTTCGAGGAAGCCCTGCTCGTCCATGAAGCTGCGCGTGGCGATGGCGACTTTCGAGCGCAGGCGCAGGTTGTGCGTCATCTCCGGGCGGCGCAGGTCGAGATAGCGATACTGGAGGCGCGTTTCCTCGGCGACCTTCGCGGCGGCTTCGGGATCGTCGATTTGGAACGGCAGCGTGTCGGCGTGGTTCAGCACCGTGAGTTCCTTCACGAGCACCTCGACCTGTCCGGTGGCAATCTTCTCGTTGTTCGTGCCAGTCGGGCGCACGCGCACCTTGCCGACGATTTCAATCACCGACTCGGCGTGCAGATGCGTGGCGGTGTCGAACACTTCCTTCGGCAAGTCCGCCGGATCGAACACCGTCTGCGTGCGCCCCTCGCGGTCACGCAGGTCGATGAAGAGGACGCCGCCGAGATCGCGGCGCGAGTGGACCCAGCCGGTCAAAGTGACTTGTTGCCCGGCGTGTTCCGGGCGCAGTTCGTTGCAATGATGTGTTCGTTTCATGTCGAAAATCTGAGTGGCTTCCGCCACGGGAGCGCGGAATGTGGCGGCTCACGTCCGCTAATTCAAAAGGATTTTCCGACGGCTGGATTGATGAGCGCGACTCGGAGGCATTATCAACGCGAGACCGGAAAGTCTCGCTACCTGCCGGCTGGAAAGCCGGCGTTACATGCGTCAGCGGAAAAATCCCAGCGCCTCCAAATCCTGCTCCGGCCTTTCGTGCGCGCGACGATGCAGTGAGTAATGCTGGCCGTGGGAAAGTTTTTCGCCCGCCTTCAGCAACATCAGCGGCCCGAGCGTCTCCAGTTCCACGTACTTTTTCGGATCGGGATTCGTGTAAATCTCCGCGCTCGCACCTTGGTCAGGATATTCATTGCCGCCCGCCGGCCACGGCGTGATGGCGCAAATTTCCTTCGCACCCACCCAGGCCAGCGCACGGGCGTCGCTGCCCATCTTGTGCGCGGTCTTCGGGTCGCGGGTGATTTCGATCAAGTTGCCCGCGCGGCGCAGTTGCGGCCACGGCTTCTGGTCGAACGCGTAGTAACCGTTCGTGAAAATCGAATCGCTCCGCACCGGCACGCAGGCCACCACTGGCTCCTTGAACTGTGTAATCACCCACACGCTCACTTTCAACGGCTCCCCCGCCACCCGCTCGTACGTCGTCGCCACGGACAGTTCGCTGCCGGAGAGCCGCACCCGTCGCACGGTGCGAATGCCGTAGTGCGGATCAACTGAGCACGTGAGCGTGACCGCGCCATTCGTGACGCTCGCCGTGACCGGCAACGCATCGAAAGCGGTGGGCGGCATCCAGTGTTTTCGCCCGGTGACTTTGCTCCAGTCGCCTTCGGGCGCGGGCCAGCTTTTGTCGCCGCCGAAATTGATCCACTCCTTCCCGCTGGCGTCGCCGCGCCGTCCATCGAGCGAACGATCTTCCCAGAAAACATTTTCTCCGTCGCGCAGACGGAAGCTCATCACGCGGCCAATCTCCGGCACGACCACCACCTCCGCCTGTTCGCTCGTCAGACGGATGGCGTTGGTCCAACCGTGATAGGTGACGCGTTGAATCTTTGTGGTCTGTCCTACGCGCGTTCCGGCGCAGCCTGTGAAAATTAGCGCCATCGCCGACAGCAGAAACACTTTGCCAAACCAGAGACGAATGGAGTTCACGCGCGCGACGCTACCAAAGCGCGTTCGTCGTGCAATCGTGATCCCCGGCCCTTGGGAGCGCCGGTCTCCGACCCGGCTCGTTGGTGTTCTTGCTTCCTTCGCGCCGGGTCGGAGACCGGCGCTCC
>JANOAY010000968.1:0-4537 GCA_031411375.1 Pedosphaera sp.
AACATGCGCTTCGCCTCTTCACCGACGGCGAGGACGTTCGTTGTGCCAGCCTGAATAGCAACGACGGAAGGTTCACGCAAAACGATGCCCTGATCCCGGACATAGACCAACGAATTGGCCGTGCCGAGATCGATTCCAATGTCATTGGAGAAAAGGCTTTTAAGTTGCGCGAACATGAATTGTGCCTACAGGGCGGGGATTCAATGGGCGCGCTGCCGGAGGGTCAAGGAGTAACTTCCCCGGCGCGGTTTTGGCGCCATGATTTTCCACCAAACTTGTCAGAGCGCAGGAAAGACGCTACCAAAGTGCGACGTTCCAAACTACAACTTGTCTTCCCGATGAATGCGCTGCCACTCAAGTCTCCCGGAATTTATCGCCGCCTGCTGTGGGCATGGCCGTGGCTGGTTCTCGCACGCGCGGCGGCGCAAACCGTCTCCTACCCCGGCGGCACGCTCATCGAAAACTTCGACAGCCTCGGCGCGACCGGCACGAACACACCCCCCGGCTGGTTCGCGGGCTGGAGCGGGCCGGGCGTCACGTTCACCACCAACGTCTCGGTGAGCAACGGCAGCGTCGCGCCGAATCAAGCGGCGGGCTGGAACTTTGGCACGACGGCCGCCGCAGATCGCGCGCTTGGTCTCGCCGCCACCGGCTCCGGCACGCCCACGCCGCCGGGCACGAACCGTTTCCTCGAAGTCCGCATCCGCAACGCCACGACCAATTCGATCTCCGCGATCCAAGTCCGCTACGACGGCGAGGAATGGCGCACCGGCTCGTCCAGCAGCCAGGTCAACGTGAACGTGCTGCAAGTCAGCGCGGACGGCGTGAACTTCACCAGCTTGGGCGCGGCGTTTCAATTTTCCCAACCGGTGTTCACGCCCGTCAGCACCGCGCTCGACGGCAACGCAGCGGCGAACCGCGTGACAAACATCGGCGGCATTTACGCGCTGCCCTCGCCCGTGCCGTCGAACGGCGTAATTTATTTGCGCTGGTTTGATTTGAACGATCCCTCCACCGATCCCGGACTCGCGCTCGACAATTTTTCTTTCGCCAGCTCGCCCATCGCCATCATCACGCCGCCCTTGGCGCAGGCCGTGCCGCCGGGATCGAACGCGACGTTCAGCGTCACCACAGTCAGCCCGTTGGCGTTCAATTATCAGTGGCGGCGAGACGGCGTGCTGCTGTCGAACAGCGCGCGCATCACGGGCGCCACGTCCGCGGCCCTGACCATCAGCAACGTGCAAGCCGCTGATCTCGGGGCCTACACCGTCACCGCCAGCAATACGCTCGGCGTGCTCGTGAGCGCGCCAGCCGGGTTGAGTTTTGCCGCGCCGTCTTTTCATTGGGCACGGCAAGTGACTGGATCCGGCTCGTTGAATGAACTTGGCGACGGCGTGGCGATGGACGGCGTGACGCATCTTTACGTGAGCGGAAATTTTTCCACGTCCGCGAGTTTTGGAACCACCAACGTCACCGCCAGCGGCTCAGGAATTTTCCTCGCCCGCTACACGGCGGCGGGTGTGCTCGAATGGGTTCGCACCGGCACGTCGGCCACGACTGGCGGCGAGGCGCACAACGTCGCGGTGGACCCGCTCGGGAACTGCTACCTCACCGGTAGCTTCATGGGCACGACCAGTTTCGGCGCGAGCAATGTCGTGAGCGCGGGCGGCTCCGATGTCTTCCTCGCCAAGTATGATCGCGCGGGCACGCTGCTCTGGCTGACGCGGCTGGGCGCGGGCTTCAACGACTCTGGGCGCGATGTCACAGCGGACGGCACGAACGGCTGTTTCGTCGCCGGCAATCTGCAAACTTCCACCGACGCGAACGTGTCGCGGGACATATTCTTCGCGCGTTACAACGCGGCGGGAACCTTGCAATGGCAGCAACTGCCCGTGGGTTCCGCCACCGACGCGGGCATGGGCGCGGCCAGCGATGCGGACGGCAACGCCTACTTCACCGGCTGGTTCACGGGCACGGTGAATTTCGGAACCACCAACCTCACCGCCGCGGGGAGCCTGCGCGACATTTTCGTGGCCAAGTACAGCCGCGCGGGCGCGCTCCTCTGGATTGTGCAATCCGGCGGCGCGAATGCGGACGAGGGCAAAGGCATCGGCGTGGACACGAACGGCGATGTCTATGTTTGCGCCTCGCTCAATCTGAAGTTCGACGGATCAGAAAACGCCGGACAGTTGCGCCTGATGAAATTCAGCGGCGCGGGCGGACTTCTCTGGCAGCGCGATTTGCCGGCGGAGTTTTACTACTTCGATTTCTCCAGCGTCACCGACCGCGGCGGCAACACCTGGATTTTCGCCGGGCTGCACGGCAGTTCGGAAATCAACGGTGTGCCGGTCCTGGCGGCGGGTCCTTACGACGCTTTCGTGGCAAAATACGATTCTACCGGCGCGCTCCTGTGGCTGAAGCAAGTCGGCGGCAGCGGCTCGTCTATCGGCCATCGCGTGGCGGCGGATGTTTCCGGGCACGCCTATCTCACCGGCGAGTTTGACGGCGCGGCGAGTTTCGGCGTCACCAATTTCACCGGCGCGGGCGGCACGGATTTCTTCCTCGCGCGACTCGGCAGCGAAACGCTGGTTGCTCCGCGCCTCGCCCTCACTTCGAGCAACGGTCTCGCCACTCTGGAAGTGACCGGCGCGCCCGGAGCCTTGCTGCAAATTGAAACCTCTCCCGTGCTGACCAACCCCGGCTGGAGCGTGCTGACGAATGTGATTCTCCCCGCCAGCCCGTCGCGCTGGTGCGACGCGAGTTCGTTGAGCCAGACGCAACGGTTTTATCGCGCGCGGCTGGGGCCGTAGTCTGGGTCGCGCTCGCGCGGCGAAAAAACTTATGGGGCAGGCGTCCCACTCCACCGCGACTCAACCAACAAACAGCGGGCGCAGATGCCGCTCGTAGATATTCTCCGTGACCTGTTTAGCCACGATGGCCTCGTTGGCTTGCAACAAGTCGAGGTAACGCGCGCCGGCCTTGGCCGCGAGCTTGAACGAGACGTGCAGCAACTGGCGGACGTGCGGGTTGAACTCAGGATGCGTCGGGATGTGCCGCAGCGCGCTGGCGAGCTGCGGGCCGGTCCACTTCGCCACCGCGTCCGCGCCGGGAAGTTTCGCGCGGTTGATGTCAATGACGCTCGCGTAGGGCGCGCACAACTCGTCCACATGCGCGAGGGCGTAGGCATAAATTTCCTTCGCCAGCGTCAGGCCGTCGCCGCCCGCCTCGCTCAGGCCGATGAGTTCCTCCAGCCACGTCGTGCCGGCGGTCTTGAGGTGCAGCCCCGCGTCGAACTTCGGCAGCGTGCGCCGGATGATCGGGTAGAGCGAAAACTTGTCGCTGCCCGAGTGGACGCTGAGTTTCAGATTCGCGGGCAGGCCGTAGGCTTGGACGGCGTGCGCAATCACCGCGAGGTCGTCGGAGAATTCCTGCTCGAACTGCGCGAGGTCGCCCACGTAATCCACACCCTTGTTGAAACGTCCCGTGAACTTCGGCGCGATGGTCTGCGCGGGCACGCCCTCGTCCGCCAGCGCGGCGAGAATGATGAGCAGCTCCGGCGGCGTCTGCGGCGCGTCCGTCTCGTCCATCGAAACTTCGGTGATGAAATTCCCCGCGCCCTTCGCGGCGGCGATATGACGGTAAATGTTCCCCGCCTCCTGTGCGGCCAGCAGGAACTTGCCCGCCACGCGCTCCACCTCCGCGCGCGTGATGGCGAACGGTCGTGCGATGCCCGCGATGCTGAGCGTGCCGATCAGTTCAGAATGTTTCTCCACGAACGCGCGCACCGCGTCAGGCGCGGCGGGCTTGCCGATGAAGTCCGCCACATCGAGCGTGAAAAAATCCGAGCACGAGAGGAAGCGGTCCACCGTCTTCAGCCCGATGTGATCGGCGTCCACGTGCCAGCCCTTCGTCCAGCCTAGCGCCTCGACCGCCGCGTGCACGGCAGCGCGAACAGACGGCGGCTCCGAGCCGATGAAGGTGTGTTCACGGTTGGACTTGTTCCACACCGGCACGACATCCACGCCGTCCTGCGCGAGCTTTTGAAACGCGTGCAACTGCGCCTTCGCCTGATGCGCGAAGCGATCCCCTACCCCGACCGAGTATTTTTCCAAAGTGAGCACGGGCCGGAGAGTGGGCGCGCGCCACGAATTCGGCAAGCGCAGGAGTTGACGGCGGCCGGGCCGTTCTTCCATCGCCTCACGATGGAGCGAGTCAGAACAGCGAGTAAATAAACGGCGCCAGCGGCGACGTGGGCGCGAAGACCAGGAACATCCCGAGCAGCAGCAGAATCACCACGAAGGGAATGAGCCACCATTTCTTCTCCTGCCGAAGAAAAAGCAGAAACTCTTTGAAGACCGGCCACATGCGTGGGGAATCAGTAATCAGTGAGGCCGTCATCCGTCAACAGCCGGTTCGGGAATGAGGGCGATGGCAGCGTCCTAATTTGCGGAGCGCGGGTTTTCAACCCGCAGCAATGTTCGTCAGCCGAGCGGGCTGGAATTTCCGAGGGCCGCTCTTTCTTTCACATTGCTGCGGG
>JANOAY010000969.1:0-3113 GCA_031411375.1 Pedosphaera sp.
AGCAACGTGGTGTTGCGCACGACGCTGCCCAAGTAATCGCCTTTCACGTTTCAACAGGAACGCCTGCGGTTTGTGTCGCGGGCGTTCTGCTTTTCAGCGGTGGTGAAGGAATGGTGCGCACACAGGTCATGAACAGCGACGGGCGCCTATGCCGCCGTTAGCAAACCTTTTGCCTTCAACTCCGCCTGCCGTTAAAACCCTGCCGGATTTTTTATGAGCACAGGCGCACGACCGAAAACTTTTTCCAAACTGCTCGCGGCCAATCGCAGCGAGATTGCCATCCGCATTTTCCGCGCGGCCACCGAGCTGGATTTACGCACAGTCGCGATCTACGCGCAGGAGGACCGGCTCGCCGTGCATCGCTTCAAGGCGGACGAGGCGTATCTCATCGGCCAAGGCAAGGGGCCGGTCGCTGCGTATCTCGACATCGAGGGCATCGTGGCGATGGCGAAGGAGAAGGGCGTGGACCTCATTCATCCGGGCTACGGATTTCTTTCCGAGAACGCGGCGTTCGCGCGTGCGTGCGCGGCGGCGGGCATCACGTTCGTGGGCCCGAAGCCGGAGTTGCTCGACATGATGGGCGACAAGACGGCGGCGCGTGCGCTGGCGGAGAAGTTGAACGTGCCGACGCTGCCGGGCACCGAGGAACCGATCACGGATCGCGGCGAAGCGTTGAAGGTGGCGAAGCAAATTGGCTTCCCGCTGATCATCAAGGCGGCGTTCGGCGGCGGCGGGCGCGGGATGCGCGTCGTGCTCAAGGCGGGCGATCTCGACAACTTGCTTGATGAAGCGCAGGCCGAGGCGGGCCGCGCGTTCGGCAACTCCGCCGTCTTCCTCGAGAAATACATTCCGCGCGCGAAGCACATCGAAGTGCAGGTGCTCGGCGACAAGCACGGCAACGTGCTGCATCTCCACGAGCGCGATTGCTCGGTGCAACGCCGGCATCAGAAGGTCGTGGAGGTCGCGCCCAGCTTTGGGCTCGACGATCATGTGCGTCAGGAACTCTGTCTCGCCGCCGCGCGCATCGCGAAGGAGATCGGTTACGACAACGCGGGCACGGTGGAATTTCTCTACGACCTCGACCGCAACGACTGGTTCTTCATCGAGATGAACCCGCGCATCCAAGTTGAGCACACGGTCACGGAAGTGATCACCGGCATCGACCTCGTGCGCGCGCAGATCATGATCGCGCAAGGTCACTCAATGTTCTCGCCGGAAGTCGGTTTGCCGTCGCAGGACAAGGTGCCGCGCCAAGGCTACGCGATTCAGTCGCGCATCACGACGGAAGATCCGGAGAACAAGTTCACGCCCGACTACGGAAAGATTCTCACCTATCGCAGCGCGGGCGGCTTCGGCGTGCGACTCGACGGCGGCATGGGCTACGCGGGCGCGGTCATCACGCCGTTTTACGATTCGCTGCTGGTGAAGCTCACGACGAGTGGGCAGACCTTCGACATCGCCTTGCGCCGCATGGATCGCGCGCTCCGGGAGTTCCGCATCCGCGGCGTGAAGACGAACATTCCGTTCCTCGAAAACCTGATTCACAACGAGAATTTTAAGAGCGGCCAGGCCACGACCACGCTGATTGACAACACGCCGGACTTGTTCGCCTTCAAGCCGCGCCGAGATCGCGCGACGAAGCTGCTAAACTTCCTCGGCGACGTGATCGTGAACGGCAATCCGCACGCGAAGGGCCACAAGCTCACCGCCGCCATGCCGCAGATCGCGCCGCTGGCGTGCAATCACAAATCGAAGCCCGCGAAGGGCACGCGCGATTTGCTGCTCGAACTTGGCCCGAAGAAATTCGCCGAGTGGACGTTGAAGCAGAAGCGCCTGCTCGTGACCGACACGACCTTCCGCGACGCGCACCAGTCGCTCATGGCCACGCGCGTGCGCAGTTACGACATGCTTGCCGCTGCCGACGCCGTGGCACGGCGCACGCCGGAGCTGTTCTCGCTGGAATGTTGGGGCGGCGCGACGTTCGACACGGCGATGCGTTTCTTGCGCGAAGACCCGTGGGCGCGGTTGCGCGACCTGCGCGCGAAGGTGCCGAACATTTGTTTTCAAATGCTCTTTCGCGGCAGCAACGCGGTGGGCTACTCGAATTATCCCGACAATGTCGTGGCCGGTTTCGTGAAGCACGCCGCCGAGTCGGGCATGGATATTTTTCGCATCTTCGATTCGCTGAACTATCTGCCGAACCTCAAGGTCGCGATGGAGGCGGTGCAGGACACGCACGCGATTTGCGAGGGTGCTCTCTGCTACACCGGCGACATCCTCGACAAGCGCCGTACGAAATACTCGCTGCGCTACTACGTGAAGCTCGCGCAGGAACTGGAGCGCATGGGCGCGCACATGATCGCGATCAAGGACATGGCGGGCCTGTGCCGTCCGTATGCGGCGCACGCGCTGGTCAAGGCGCTGAAGGACGAAGTCGGTCTGCCGATTCATTTCCACACGCACGACACGAGCGGGATCAATTCCGCGAGCGTGCTCAAGGCCAGTGAGGCGGGCGTGGATGTGGTTGATCTCGCCATCGCCTCGATGAGCGGCTCGACGAGCCAGCCGAATTTGAATTCCGTCGTCGCCGCGCTCCAGCGCACGCCGCGCGACACTGGATTGGATTTGGAAGCGCTGAACGAGTTCTCCGACTACTGGGAAAAGGTGCGCGAAGTCTATGCACCCTTCGACACCGCGCCGAAAACCGGGAGCGCCGAAGTGTATCTCCACGAGATGCCCGGCGGCCAGTACACGAATCTCAAGGAGCAGGCCGCGAGCATGGGCCTCGGTCATCGTTGGCCCGAGATCGCGCGCACCTACGCGGAGGTGAACGAGCTTTTCGGCGACATCGTGAAGGTCACGCCGAGCAGCAAGGTCGTGGGCGACATGACTATGTTTCTCATCACGCGCGGCATCAAGCCCGCCGACGTGGTGAATCTCGAACCCGGTGCCACGCCATTCCCCGCGAGCGTCATTGACATGCTGCGCGGCGGACTCGGACAGCCGATGGGCGGCTGGCCGAAACAATTGCAGAAGGTCGTGCTCGGCAAGGAGAAGCCCCTGCGCGGGCGGCCCGGCTCCAATTTCCCGCCCGCCGATCTCAAGGCCGAGAG
>JANOAY010000970.1:0-2739 GCA_031411375.1 Pedosphaera sp.
CCGACCCGGCGCGCTGATGTTCATTCTCCATCACGCGTTCGGCGGCATTGGCAGTATGAGAGGTACGTGCCGGGTCGGAGACCGGCGCTCCGGCGGACGCGATGGCCTGGCTCAATGGATGATTCGAGTGCGCGGCCAGCGCCCGCGCCAGCGCGAGCGCATCAAACTCTGTGGTGAACGACTCGTGCGCCGCGACCGCAGGCTTGCCCTGCGTGAGCGTGCCGGTCTTGTCGAAAACGATGGCGCGGATCGTTCCCGCCTTTTCCAACGCGATGCCGTCGCGGATCAAAATTCCGCGCTCCGCCGCCGCGTTCGTTCCGGCCATGATCGCGACGGGCGTGGCCAAACCCATCGCGCAAGGGCAGGCGATGATGAGCACGGCGGCGCAATGAATGATCGCCGCCGCCAGCGCGGTGGTGAACGGACTGGCCGGCCAAAGGTACTGCGCGAGAAATTGCGCCGCGCGCTGCGCCGAATCCGGCGCGAATCCCCACCACAAAGCCGTGGCGAGCGCGATGCCAATGACGATGGGCACGAACACGCTGGCCACCCGATCACCGAGACGCTGAATGCCGGCGCGACTGTTCTGCGCGCGTTCCACGGCGGCGATGATTTGCGCGAGCGCGGTCGCTTCGCCCGTCGCCGTCACGCGCATGACGAGCAGGCGGTTGAGGTTCGCGGTGCCGCCGTACACGGTCGCGCCGGGCGCTTTGTCCACCGGCACGGATTCGCCCGTGAGCATGGATTCATCCACGCTCGATTCGCCTTCCACCACTTCGCCATCAATCGGCACCTGCTCGCCTGGACGCAGCACGACGAGATCGCCGACGCGCAATTCGGCGAGCGGCACAAGCTGTTCCTCGCCTTCCAGCGAGCGGCGTCTTGCTTGCGCCGGCGCGAGCGCGAGAAGCTTTTTCATGGAACTGGCCGCGCGCGCGCTCATCCGCGATTCCAGCCAGTGCCCCACACTGATGAGCGTGATGATGGCCGCCGCCTCCATGAAATAAACGTGCGCGTGCTGAAACAGCGCCCAGACGCTGTAGAGGTAAGCCGTGGTGGAGCCGAGCGCGACGAGCGTGTCCATGTTGGAACTGCGCGCCTTGAGCTGGAGCCACGCGCCACGATAGAACCGCGCTCCGCCGATCACTTGCACGAGTGTGGCGAGCGCAAACGCGAGCCACTGAAACCACCGCTCCATCGCGAGTCCGAAAACCCATTCGCCGAGAATCAGCAGCGTCGTGACCGGAACACCCACGACGAGATTCAAAGTCCACCCGCTCGCCCATGTCTTCCGGCTCTCCACTCTCAACTCCGAACTCTCAATCGCCTTCGCTTCGTAGCCCGCGGCCTTGACCGCGCGCACCACCGCCTCGCCATCCGGTGCCGACTCCGCCGCCCAGCGCGCGGTCGCGGTGTTCTGTTCGAGGTTCACCGAAGCCGTGGCGACGCCAGCGACGGAGGAAATGGCCTCGCGCACATGGCGCGCGCAGTTCTGGCACGTCATGCCGCGCACATTAAATTCCATCAATGTTGAAGCCTCCGGCACCGCCCGTTCGTCTCGCACTGTTGAATCCATGAAACGAAAGTTACGGCATTGCTCCGGCAAATACAGTTCAATGGCTGCTCACATGAAACGGCTGGCCCCAATTTTACTTTGTGCTCTGACCGCGTGCGGCGCGGAACCGAACCCCGCCGCCACGTCCGGCAAACTCGTTGAACCCGGCGTGCGGCTCGTCGGGAAGATTCAGAACCCGCGCCTCACGGAAAGCTCCGGCCTCGTCGTCAGCCGCCGCGATCCCGACCTGTTCTGGACGCACAATGACGGCGGCGGCAAACGCCAGGTGCTCTACGCCATGACGCGCACCGGCCAGCCGCTCGCCGAGTATCGCATCACCGGCGCGGTGCTGGACGATTGGGAGGACATTGCGATTGACGACGCGGGCCATCTCTTTCTCGCCGACACTGGCAACAACGACGCCAAGCCCATCACCATCCGCGTGCATCAAATCAACGAGCCGGACACGAAAGCCGCGACGACGGGCATCGCCCCGGTGACGCGTTCGTGGAATTTGCATTACCCCGCCGCGCCCTTTGACTGCGAGAGCCTCTTCATCTGGGGCGGGAATGGTTTTCTCGTCTCGAAAGTTTCCAACGACGCGCGCGCCGTCATCTACAAATTTTCCCTGAGCAACAGCGCGCCCGCGCAGACGCTGGCGGTCGTTGGCGAAGTGAAAATTGACTCGCCCGTGACCGGTGCGGACATCTCGCGCGACGGCCACCTGCTCGCGCTGGTGGCAAAGAATGGCGCGTATGTGTTCAGCATCCACGGCGACGTGACGCGTGCGCTGAAGGGCAAGCCTTACCAAAACAAGTTCAAGCACGAGCACATCGAGTCCTGCACCTTTGTGCCGGAAGGACTGCTCGCCACGGCGGAGTCGCGCGAGATTTACCTGTTCACTGACGAGGCCTTCCGCACCGGGCCGGGGAAGAAGAAGTAGAAAAGTAAAACCACGGCTCCTTCAGAAAAACGTGCGTCCGTTCCCCGAAACGGGTAGAACGCCCCATGCCACCGCTCAACGATCTCGAACGGCTGCTGGCCGATCCCAGGTTCGGGCCGCAGAGCTATCCCGAAATGTTTCGTTTGCTTCGCGAAACGGAACTCGTCTTCCTGCTTCCCTACCACCCCGAGATGGAGGGCGTCATCGGCCTCAAAAACGGCGACCGGCTCCCGCCCTTCGT
>JANOAY010000971.1:0-2103 GCA_031411375.1 Pedosphaera sp.
CCCCCGGGGAGAGGGAGAAAATCATGCAGCCTCACCATCATCGAATGCGCTCGGTCCACGAATGAAAGTTGAAGCGGCAGGAATGCCGCGTCCCGCTACGGTCCGCGCGTGGCGTTGATGACCTGCTGGATTTCCGCCGGAGTGAGCGCGCGGTTGAACAGCGCCGTTTCGTCGAGCTGGCCTTTGAGGCGGTCGCCGCTGCCGCCGAACGAGGCTCCCAAAGTGAAGCGCGGGAGATTCACGGTCGCGGCGTTGGTTTCGGCGGCGACGCCGTTCACGTAAAGGATCGTTCCGCCCGGCGCGGCGACGAAGCCGAGATGCGTCCAAGTGTTGGTGGGCGTGATGGTGTTGAAGAAGTAATCCGCAGAACCGAACTGCGTGAAGCCCACCCGGCGCGTGCTCACGGCCTGCTCCAGCTTGAGCGCCGTATTGGCGTCGCTGATGAGCGCGGAGGAAACATCGTTCGCGTTGGTGCGCCGCACCCAGAAGCAGGCCGTCCACGGCACCGGCAGCGCCGCGCCGCCGAGGTGAACGGACTGGTTGGTGCCATTGAAGTCATACGCGCGACCGCGCTGGCCGTTGGTGAAACCAATCCCGCCGACCGGCGTGCCGGGAAGGCCGCCGATGCTGTCGAGGTAATTGCTTTCGGCGCGCCACCAGTTCACGAGGCCGGGCGGAAACTGTGGTGCCGCCACCGCGCGATAGAAGCGATACGGCGGCGTGGTGATGTTCGGCTCGAAGAAGTTCCACACGCCCGAGCCGTTGGCCGCGATGGTCGCGCGCGAGAGCCAGTTCGTGAAATCCTGCGACGCTTCGAGGGAAACATTCTGGTTCGGTGCCGCCGTGCCCGTGATGTTCAGTCCGTTCGGCGCATTCGTCGCCACGCTCGTGATGCGCGGGACGCCGTTCGTCGGGTCCACGTCCAGTTGCACGGCGAAGTCATCCACGCTGTGCGCGGCGAATTCTCCGCCGGTGCGCGCGCTGAGCAGGAAGCGTCCGCCGAGTTGCGGCGTGTAGCCGGGGATGGGGAAGCGCGTGAGCACGGGCGTGCAGTTGTAAGTCATGTCCAGCGTGCCGTCGCTGTTCAGACGGATGTTGGCGGTGCGGAAGCTGCCGCTGAAGTCGGAGATGAAATTGAGCGGCACAGCCACGTGCGACACCACGTTGCTGTTCCATTTCACATCAATGGCCGGCGCTTCGCCGAAGCCGTTGTCGTAAATGTCGAAGCTCACCGTGAGTCCGCTGCCCGCGCCTTCTTCGCCCGTTCCATCGTTGGGGAGATTGTTCGCCCAGTTGAAACTGAAACCATCCGCCGGCTGGCCGCTGCCCTGATAGACGCGCAGCTTGAACGTCGCCGCAAATCCGCGCACCACGCGGCCCGGCGCGAGGTCCGCCGTGAGGAAACCGCCTTGCAGTCCGCCGCCGTTCGTCGTCAGGACCAGAACGCCGTTGCTCACGAAGGCGCTGCCATAAATCGCCGTGTTCGGCGGCACACCGCTGTTGAAGTCATACGTGACATTGCTGGTCGCGAGCGAGATGACCGTGAGCAAGGCCTCGCTGCTCGTGAGGTTCGTTCCGGGCGCGCTGATGAGCACGCGGAAGCCCGTGCCGTCGTCCAGCGGCGTGACGGGCGGCGTCGAGTAGAGGGAATTGGTCGCGTTGAGGAGGTTGTTGAAAACTCCCGCACCGGGCGCGCGCCGCTGCCATTGATAGGTGGCGATGCCCGGCGAGTTCACGCCCACGGTAAAATTCGCCGTGTTGCCGACACACGCGCCGCTGCTCACGGGCTGGAAGGTGATGCTGAAAACCGTAGTGGTGAAGCTGAGATAACTGCCCGACACCAATCCCATGCTGTTCGTGGCAATCATCCGGAATTGGTAAACCGTGTTCGGGAGCAAGCCGCTCACGACCGGGCCGACGAGGTTGGTGACATAACTCGCAGCCAGCACATTCGTGGCGGTGCGGGCGGGGAAGGCGATGTTAGTCCCGTATTCCACATAATAGCCGGTGGCATCGCCGCTGGGATTCACGAGGCCGGGCAGCGTGGCGAAATCCGCGCCGATGTTCGCGGCGGGCAGCGTCACCACGATGGGCGCCTGCACG
>JANOAY010000972.1:0-3747 GCA_031411375.1 Pedosphaera sp.
GTCACGCCGGAGATCGTGCACAGCGATCACATGAAGGATCATCTCAAGGGCCAGGAAGGCGAAGTCATCCTGCCGCAGATGGTGATCGAGATGCTTTACGAGCTGACCAAGGGCGACGCGATCATCACGACCGGCGTGGGCCAGCATCAGATGTGGAGCGCGCAGTGGTACAAATACAAGTTCCCGCGCCAGCTCATCACCAGCGCCGGGCTCGGCTCGATGGGCTACGGCTTCCCCGCCGCGCTCGGCGCGAAGGTCGCCTGCCCCGACAAGGAAGTGATCGACATTGATGGCGACGGCTCGTTCCTGATGAACATCCAGGAACTCGCCACTGCGAATGTGGAGAAGATTGCCGCCAAGGCTATCATCCTGAACAACCAGCACCTCGGCATGGTGGTGCAGTGGGAGGACAATTTCTTCGCCGGCAACCGCGGCCACACTTACCTCGGCAATCCCGACAATCGCGCGCAGGTTTATCCCGACTACGTCCGCGTGTGCAACAGCTTCAACGTCCCGTGCGAGCGCGTGCTCTACCGCAAGGATTTGAAAGCCGCGCTTCAGCGGATGCTGGCGGCGAAGACGGCTTACGTCCTCGACGTCGTCACGCCGTATGCCGAGCATGTGCTGCCGTTCATCCCGGCCGGGCGCACGGTGGCGGACATGAAGTATTGAGCGAGTTCACGATCTCGAATTGAACAGGCGGCGGTCGAAAGACCGCCGCTTTTTGCGATCACTGGCCAGATGGTTCCGGCGCAAGCAAAGCTCCAGCGCTTCAGCGAAGCTGAGTTCCAATCCTACGGACCGTCTCCTGGGAGACCGGCTCTCCCAAATCCACCAGCACCGAGACGTCGTCGCGATGCACCGTCTTGGATTGCGCGAGCAGCGGGGCCAGCGTCTCGTGAAAATAAACGGCGTACTCGGCGAGCTGACGATAGACCACATCCACGGCCCGCAAATCCTGCTTCCACGATTCCACCGTCCGCACGCCGGGGCCGGGCAACTGCTGCCAGACGTAGCGCACGCCAAGGCGTTTCAGATAGGCCCGCAGTTCCTCAGGGCCAATCCCGGCCGGAAAGCGCACCGCCGGATTAAGCAGCGCCGCCTCCGAGAGAGTCAGGAAGCGGTGCCGGGAAAAATCGAGATGAAAGGGTGTCGTCATCCAGGCCAGCACGGTCGCGCCCGGTTCGATTTTGGCCTGCACGCTTTGGTAATAACTCGCCGGACGTTCGGACAGCATCCACGCGCAGTAGCGGCGGAATTCCTCATCCAACGGATAGGCGATCAAGACGCGGCTCTCCCGGGCGGTGCGGATGCGGCGCAGAAACGACGCGCCAAAAAGCAGGATCGCGCCGGCCAAGAACAGAGCCGTGCCGATGACGATGCGCCGGTGCCGCCGCGCCGCGCCCACGCCCGCCCGCGTCCACTTCGGAAGCAGCAGACCCGCCGTGACCACGGTGGTGATGAGCGTGGCGCAGGAGTAACGGATGGCGTTGTCCACCGAGAACAGGTGGGCGTTGAGCAGATAGACCGTGAGCGCGGCCAACCCCACGGCGGCGACGGACACCAAGGCGCGTTTCCGCCGGCCCGCCTGGCCGCGCGCCGCGACCAGCGCGACCGCCCCCGCCGCCAGTCCCAGCAGGACGAGGATGTTGAAGGACAGGATGGAGTCGCCCCAGAAAAGTTTGGTGGAGGAAAGCAGTTGCGGAATGGCATGGGCCGTGAGCGAAGGATACCGCGCGGCCAGCGTGGCCTGCACCGTGAACGGTTCCGCCGCCGCCTGCGCCAAAGCGTACGTCGGCAGATGCAACATCAGCCACGGTCCCGTGAACAGGGTCGTGGCGATCAGCACCGTGAGCGCGGACTTCAGCACGAGCCGCCACGGACCGCCCGCCACCAGCAAACCGAGAAACAGCAGCGACAGATAAAACGCGGCGAAAAAAGCCGAGGTCACTTTCAGTGTCACGAGCAACGCCGCGAGCGCGGCCAGCAGCAGTTCCAACGGACGGGCCGGGCGCGCGCCGGACAAGCGGGCGGCCAGCGCGGCCCCGGTCACGACCAGCGCCAGCCCTGCGACCACGCCGGAATAAACCGACGAGACGTTCACGCATTGCGGGTTGAGCACGGCCAGCAGGAGCACGGCGGTCGCGCCCACGGACACCGGCAGCCGCCAGCGCACGGCCAGTTCCGCCACGAGAAAAAGCGCGAGGCCGAGACACGCCACCGCATCGAAGACATGCAGGATGCGCACGTCGCGGACGGGCAGGAAGAAGCCTTGGAAAAAAGCCTGCCCGCCGAGGCTGTCCGTGCCGAGCGTCTCCAGCGGATTGCCGGCCAGCGTCCCGGTTTGCACCATGCGCAGCACGCGCGGGAGATAGGTGATGAAGTCGTCGTAATGGTTGAACGCGAGCGGCCGGATCAGGAACGCCGCCGCGCCGATGGTGAAGACCAGCGCGATGAGCAACGGCAGCAAGATCACGAGCGAAGGACGTTGGCGGCCCACCGTTGCCGCCCAAGGTTTCCGCCGCCACAAATCAACGAGCGCAAACAGCGCCCCGCCCGCCAGCAGCGCGAACAGCGCAGGCGTGGTGGCGAGCTTAAGCAGATTCAGCCAGCCCCCGAGGATGTTGAGCACGGCCAGCCCCGCGACAACGCAGAAGGAATGCACCCTGAACAAAGGCGCGCGGAGAAAACACGCCAGCGCCCGCCCCCAGCCATACGCGCCGAGCGCAAAAAAGATCAGCATCGCCAGCGAGAGCCAGACCACGACGCTGTTGCTCGCGAGGACGTGAAAAGCGGAAGGGTCCAGTTGGCCGGCGGGCATAATGAAATCGGGCGCGCTCCAAAAAACAGGCGGCGTCCATCCCGAACGCCGCCTGAATTGTCAGCTTACTTCGCCGCCGCCGCTTCCGCCGTCGCGGCCCGCTTCGCCATGATCGCGTCCACGATCTTCTGCGCGAGATCGGGTTTCTCGACGAGCGCGACGCGGGCGGCTTCCTTGCCCTGGCCGATGAGTTCGCCGGCGAATTGCAGCCACGCGCCCTTCTTCTCGACCACGCCGTGCGTCAGGCCCACGTCAATGATGCTGCCTTCCTTGTTAATGCCGTGGTTGTAGAGAATCTCGAACTCGGCCTCGGCGAACGGCGGCGCGACCTTGTTCTTCACGATCTTCACCTTGGTGATGTTGCCCATCGCGTTGCCGGCGGCGTCCTTGAGCGTGTCGCGGCGGCGGATGTCGATGCGCACGCTGGCGTAAAACTTCAGCGCCTTGCCGCCGGGTGTCGTCTCCGGGCTGCCGAACATGACGCCGACCTTTTCGCGGAGCTGGTTGGTGAACACGCAGGTCGTCTTGGCCTTGTTGAGAATGGCCGTGAGCTTGCGCAGCGCCTGGCTCATCAAGCGCGCCTGCATGCCCATCGTGGCCATGCCCATCTCGCCTTCGAGTTCCGACTTCGGCACGAGCGCGGCGACGGAATCAATGACGATCACGTCGAGCGCGTTCGAGCGCGCCAGCGTCTCGCAAATCGAGAGCGCCTCTTCGCCGCTGTCCGGCTGCGACACGAGCAGGTCATCGAGATTCACGCCGAGTTTCTTCGCGTAGGCGGGATCGAGCGCGTGCTCTGCATCAATGAACGCCGCGAGTCCGCCGGCCTTCTGCGCGTTGGCGATGACGTGGAGCATGAGCGTGGTCTTGCCGCTCGACTCCGGGCCGTAAATTTCAATGACGCGACCGCGCGGCAGACCGCCGAC
>JANOAY010000973.1:0-3500 GCA_031411375.1 Pedosphaera sp.
TCTTGATGAACAAGCTGGCCTATCGCCTCTACCGCCGCGTCACCGCGCTCAATCACTGGGCGCAGCGGCGGTTCACCACGGCGGGCTGGATGGTGCTCACGGGCCTGCTCCTCACCGGCGGCATGGCCACGGACACGGAGCAGTCGCTGGGGTATCAGGCGTTTGCGTTTCTCTTTTTTCTCAGCGCGTTGGCGATGGCGGTCGCGCCGTTCTTTCGCGCCAAGTTTTCGGCGGAGCGGGAAGTGCCGCGCTTCGGGAGCGCGGGGCGGGCGCTGCCCTTCACTGTCACCATTCACAATCGCTCGCGGCGCGCGCTCGGCGGTTTGCAGGTGCTGGACAATCTTGCGGACCCGCGCCCGAGCTTCGCGGAATTTGTCGCGGCCTTTCGCGGCGGCACCAAGGGCAAGAACGGGAAGCGAAAGAGTTTTGCGGACGCCCCGGATCCGCGTCGTGTGCGCGGGCCGAAGCCGGTGGACTTGCCGCCGCTGCCCGTGGGCGGCAGCGCCTCGGTGACGCTGGCACTGCCCGACCCGTTCGGATTGTTCCGCGCGTTCCGCCACGTTGCGCTGCCGGGCGCGGTGACGATTCTGCCGAAGCGCTATCCGCTGCCGGCCTTCGTGCTGCCGGGCGCGCAACGGTATCAGCACGGCGGCGTGGCGCTGGCGGCGGCGATTGGCGAGTCGGAGGAGTTTGTCTCGCTGCGAGATTATCGTCCCGGCGATCCGCTGCGGCGCATCCATTGGCGCAGTTGGGCGAAGACGGGCCGCCCGGTGGTGAAGGAATTTCAGGATGAATTTTTCGTCCGCCACGCGCTGGTGTTGGACACCTTCGCGAAGCCAGAGGAACTGGCGGTCTTCGAGGAGGCGGTGTCGGTGGCAGCGTCGTTTGCCTGCACGATTGACACGCAGGAGTCGCTGCAGGATTTGCTCTTCGTGGGGCCGGAGGCGTTTTCTTTCACCATCGGTCGCGGCGTGGCGCACGCGGATCAGATGCTGGAACTGCTGGCCTCGGTGCAGCTCTGCGGGGACAAACCGTTTTCGTCGCTACAACAAATCGTCATCGAGCACGCCAGCGCGGTGAGCGGGTGCATCTGTATTTTCCTGGCGTGGGATGACGCGCGCCGCGAACTGGTGAAAAAACTAACGATGCTCGGCGTGCCGGTGATGGTGCTAATCATCCGCGAACCGGGCGCGGCCCCGCTGGAACGGCGCGCGACGGACCCGGAATCTTTACACGAACTCGAAGCCGGGAAAATTGAGGAAGGACTGGCGAGGCTGTGAAAGCAGAAGGACGAACGCCGAAGGCGGAACGTGGGTCAGGCTTCCAGCCTGACGGTTCGGGCGGCATCCTGCCGCCCGTGCCAACGTTTGCCGTGAAGATCATCCCGTTTTCAAACACGAGGCTAGGAAGCCTCGTGAACCGTCAGGCTGGAAGCCTGACCCACGCCGGAGGCGGCCCTTCCATCTCCGCTTCCCCATGACCACGCCTCCTTTTCTCATCGCCGCCGTGCTGCTCTTCTGGGGCTGGCAGACGGGCTGGCTGCTGCTCGGCGTGGCGGCGGGCGCGGTGCTGGAAGCTTCGCGGATCATCCGCTTCCGCTGGTCACTCACACAGGCGGACTTCAACCGGCTCTCGAACATCTGCGTGGTGCTGTTCCTCGGCGTCGGCACGTTCCTGCTCATCAACGAAGGCACGGTGTCGTTCGATGATTTCTTTGCGAGCGCCGGCAAACGGCCCGAAGCCATCAAGCAGGCGGGCCGCTCCGCGCTGGTCTGGTTCCAATGGTTCCCAATGATTTTCCTGCCGCTGCTGCTGGCGCAGGTCTTCAACGATCCGCCGCGCATGGGCCTGGCGACGTTCTCGTGGTGGCTGCGCAAACAGGAAGTCCGCGCCGCGCACGCCACTCTGCCGCGCGAGACGGTGGATGTGTCGTTCGCTTACATCGCCGTGACGCTGCTCGCCACCGCCGCGACGCGTGAGCGGGCGCAATTCTTTTACTGGGGCGTAGTCGTGCTGGTGGGTTGGGCGCTGCTCACCTTGCGTTCGCGGCAGCGTCCGTTGGTTGTGTGGCTGGTGCTGTTCGCGGCACTGGCGGGCGCGGGGTTTGGCGGGCATCACGGAATCATCGGCCTGCAACGCAAGCTGGAGGCGATGAACATCAGTTGGTTCACGCCGCAGACCGGCGGCTTCAGCGACCGCGAAGTCCGCACGCGGCTGGGCGCGATTGGGCGGCTGAAAAATTCCGACCGCATCGTGCTGCGCCTGACGACGGACGGCGGCGGCCCGCCTGAGCTGTTGCGCGAAATGAGTTTCAATTCCTATCGCACGGACGGTGGCCAGTCGGCTTTCTGGAGCGTCGCCCAGCGCGATTTCGGCAGCGTCTTCAGCGAGACGGATCAAACCACTTGGCCGCTGCTGCCGCGCAAGCTGAGCGCGCGCCGGGTTGTGAACATCGCCGGCTATTTTCGCAACGGCACGGGCCTGCTGCCGCTGCCCGCCGGCAGCGCGGAAGTCGCGAACCTGCCCGTGCAGGAATTGGCCACGAACCAGTTCGGCGCGGTGAAGATGAGCGGCGGTCCGGGCATGGCGATTTATGACGCGCGCTTCGGCGAGGGCGCGACGATTGACTCCGCGTGGACGACGAACGATCTCGCCACGCCTGACGACAAGGAGCCGTTGCTCGCGGGCGTGGCGGCGGAATTGCAACTCACGCCCGGCCTGCCGCCCGCCGAGGCGGTGCGCCGCGTGCGCGTGTTCTTCGCGGAGAAATTTCAATACACCAGCCAGCTCACCACCGCGCACGCGGCGCGGCGCGGCGAGTCGGCGCTGGCGCGTTTCCTCCTCACCACGCGCTCGGGCCATTGCGAATACTTCGCCACCGCCACCACGCTGCTGCTGCGCTACGCGGGCGTGCCCACGCGCTACGCCGTCGGCTACTCGGTGCAGGAGGGGAAGGGGAAAAAATACGTGGTGCGCGACCGTCACGCCCACGCGTGGACGTTGTGGTGGGACGGCAAAAACTGGCTCGACCTCGATACCACGCCGTCTTCGTGGGACGCCACCGAGGCGGCGGACACGTCGTGGTTTCAGCCGGTGAAAGATTTCTTCTCGGACCTGTGGTTTCAGTTCTCGAAATTCCGCTGGGGCCAGACGGAGTGGCGCAAGTGGTTCATGCTCGCGCCCATCCCGCTGCTCATCGTGGTGCTGGTGCGGTTCTTTTTCGGCAAGTCGTGGAAGCAACGGCGCGCGCGGAATCGTGAGCAAGCGCTGGCCTTGGCGCGCGTGGGTGTGGACTCGGAGTTTTACCGCGTGGAAAAACATTTCGCCGCGCGCGGTTTGGAACGCGGCGCGAGCGAGAACTGGTCGGACTGGCTGCGGCGGGTGGAGGGAGTGGCGGTTGAAGGTGGCAAGTTGAAGGTTGAAGGTTCAAAAACTTTCAACCTTCAACCTTCAACCAGCAACTCGATCCACCGCCTGCTCACGCTCCACCAGCGCCACCG
>JANOAY010000974.1:0-2671 GCA_031411375.1 Pedosphaera sp.
ATGGAGCTGCCGCCCTACAAACGTCCCCTGCTCCGTACCGTGCTGCGGCACATGTGGGATCGCTCCGGCCTCTTCCTCAAGCGCGCGGGCACGGTGATTCTCGGCATCAACATCGTGCTGTGGTTTTTGGCGACGTATCCGAGACACACGGAGATTACCCGCGAGTTCGATGACATGCGCGCCATCGTCCAGCGTGAGGCGGGCAATCCTCCGAAACTCGATGACACGCAGCAGGCCAAAGTGGATGAACTGAACAAGACGGAATCCGGCGAACATCTGCGTCGCAGCTTCGCCGGCCTGATGGGCCGCGCCATCGAACCGTTAATCAAACCTCTCGGCTTCGACTGGAAGATCGGCATCGGCATCGTCGGCTCGTTTGCGGCACGCGAGGTTTTTGTCAGCACCATGTCCACGGTCTATAACGTCGGCGAAGTCGAGGACAGCGACGCCGGCACCGCGAGCCTCGCGAAGATGCTGGAGGATCAGACGCGCCCCGACGGCTCGAAGCTCTACACGCCGCTGCTCGGCATCACGCTCATGGTCTTCTACGTCTTCGCGCTGCAATGCGTGAGCACCGTGGCCGTGGTGCGCCGCGAGACGAACTCCTGGAAATGGCCGCTGTTCCAGTGGTTCTACATGACCGCGCTCGCGTGGGGCCTGGCCTTCGTGACGTGGCACGGCGGGCGGCTGCTGGGGTTCGGCTAAGTTTTTTCCACCATCGCGCCAAAGCTATTCAGCCGCGCCGGCCAAATCCCGCGCCTGCTTTTTCCCCGACCGGTCGCAGTTCCAATTTTACCTCGCGCGGTCGGCGACAATCTGGTCGTGGCTTTTGGAAAACCACGCGTGGTTTTGGAAAAAGCTGTCGCAGTTGCCAAGAAACCTGTCGCAGTCCGGCCGCGCCGCGACCAGAACGGCGCAGTATGGTCGTGGTTTGCAAAAAACTGGTCGTGGTTTTTCCCAAACCACGCGTGGTCTGGCGGCAAACGGTCGTGGTTTCGCCCAACCTGCGACCATTCTTCGCCAAACCACGACCATGTCGCCGAAAACTGGTCGTGGAAATTCTCCGACCTGTCGTGGTTTTTCCAAATCTGGTCGTGATTTTGCAAAAACCTGTCGCAGTTTTTCAAAAACTGCGACCGGAAACATCAAAATTACCGTAACATTGGCAAAATTTGATCCAAATGGGCTTCCGTACCGTCTCCCGCCTGAAAAGCCAGAAATAGCCCCCCAACCCCGCTCTCGTGGAGCGCGTCTCCGGGGAATTGACTCCCGATTCAGCCTTTTCTCCCGCGCCCGCTCGACTAGTCTCGCGCCCATGAAAACCACCTTCCTTCTGCTCCTCGCCGCAGTTGTCGCCATCGGCGCGGCGGAATCCATCACCGTAGAAGCCGGTGATTTTGATCGGCGCGAGACCGTCGTGGAATGTCAGTTGCCCATCGGCGTGAGCGGATTGGTTTCGGCGCAAGATCCTCTGTTGGTGCAACACGATGGTAGCGGCAAGGCGTGGTTCATCGTGCGCGATCTGAAACGCGGCGAGAAGCGCACCTACACTTTTGCCAAAGCGAACGGACCGTCGGCCACGCGCGCTGAAACAAAACCCGGCACCGTCACCCTCTCGGCGTTTGGCAAGACCGCCCTCGTCTATCGCACCGAGAAAACGGATTTGCCGCCCGACCGTCCCGACTTGAAGCCGCTCTTCCAGCGCGGCGGTTACATTCATCCCGTGCTCAGTCCGGGCGGCAAGCAGGTCACGGATGATTACCCGTCGAACCACAAGCATCATCACGGGCTGTGGTGGGCGTGGACCCACACGGAGTTCGAGGGCCGCAAGCCGGACTTCTGGAACATGGGCGAGAGCAAGGGCACCGTAGAGTTTGTCGCGCTCGACCGGTCGTGGAGCGGCACGGTCCACGCGGGCTTCACCAGCCGCCATCGGCAGGTGGACCTGCTCGCGCCGCAACCGAAGACGGCGTTGAACGAAACATGGAACCTGAAGCTTTTCGCCGTGGGCCAGGACACGACGCAGCCGTATTTCCTGTTCGACCTCGAAGTGACCGACGTGTGCGCGACGGACTCGCCGGTGAAACTTCCCAAGTATCGTTACGGCGGACTCGGTGTGCGCGGCAACTGGGCGTGGAACGGCGCGGGCAAAATGAACTTCCTCAACAGCGAAGGCACCACCGACCGCAGCAAAGGCGACAACAACGAGACCGTGGGCAAATGGGCGCACCTCGGCGGACTCGTGGACGGCACGCTGACGGGACTCGCGATTCTCTGTCATCCGGCGAACGCGAACGCGCCGCAGCCGCAGCGCATTCATCCCACGGAACCGTTCTTCAACTTCGCCGCGCAGCAGGCCGGTGATCTGGAAATCACGCCGGGGAAACCCTTCACCGCACGCTACCGTTTCGTGGTGGCGGACGGTGCGCCGGACAAAGCGGAACTCGACCGCCTGTGGAACGACTACGCGCATCCGCCGAAAGTGGTGGTGAAGTAATTCGAGCGCAGCGGTTCGGTTTGGCACCGTTTGAATCCTGAAAGGATTCGGATAATCCAGCCCAGCGTTGCGTCGCCGAGACGCTACGCTGGGTGGGCGATGTGATGAGGTCATCAACCCTGAAAGGGTTGAATCGCGGGGCGCGGAGAAAAGTGTTGATGCAACCCTTTCGGG
>JANOAY010000975.1:0-2051 GCA_031411375.1 Pedosphaera sp.
GATGAGGATGAACAACTCGTGGACAAACCCAAGTCCGAGTCTGCCGCGAACGAATCGGATTCCACGCCGCCCGTCGCCTCCGAAGTCGCGGATGAAAATTCCGCAGACGAAGATGACCCCGACGAAGACCCCGAGGTGAACGCCGACTTCAACACCGTTTCCAAAATGGCGCGCGAGTTCGCCTGCGCCGTCTTTGATCTGGAACCGCCGCCACCGAATGCTGAACTGCTTTACCTCTCCGCCGGCAAAATCGGCGCGAACTTGGCGGGCGGCCACGGCCTCGGCTACGACGAGGAATTCATCTGCGGCAACATCGTGAAGTGCCGCTGGGCCTTGAGCGACTGCGAGTTCTGCCGCGAGATGTTGGAACCGCTGCACGCCCAAACCGGTGACGCCACGTATGCCCAACTGATCGAAGACACCCGCCGCATCGCCGAGGTGCTTCGTGACCGCATCGCCCGCCTGCGCCAGCGCGTGTGGTGGCAGAAATAATCACCCATGCTCGCCGCGCCCCTTCAGCAAGTTGACCGCACCTGCGTCCGCCACGGTCGCCGCACGCTCGCCTACTTCGGCGGCTGCGATTACTTCCGGCTGTCGAGCCATCCCGAGGTGCTGCGCGCCTTGCACGAGGGCGCGGAGAAATACGGACTGAACGTCGCCGCCTCGCGCAAGACCACGGGGAACCACGTGCTGTTCGAGCAACTCGAAAAGGAACTGGCGAAGTTCTTCGACATGGAGCGCGCCGCACTGCTCTCGAACGGCTACGCCACCAATCTCGCCTTCGCACAGTCGTTCGCCGGCGAGTTCACCCACGCACTGCTCGATGAACGCGCGCACGGCTCCGTGCGCGACGCGGCCTTGCTGCTCGGCTGTCCCGTGCGGGAGTTCCGCCATCGCGACGTAAAAGATTTTGTCCGTGCGCTAAAGAAGCTCGGCCCGCGCGCCCGCCCGCTGGTGATGACCGACGGCATGTTCTCGCACGACGGCTCGCTCGCGCCGTTGAAAGAATATCTCGCCGCCCTGCCCCGCACCGGCCGTCTGCTCGTGGACGATACGCACGGTGCCGGCACGCTGGGCCAGCGCGGACGCGGCACGCCGGAAGTCTGCGGCGTGCGCGACGCGCGGCTGGTGCAGACCATCACCTTAAGCAAGGCCTTCGGCGTGTACGGCGGCGCGGTGCTGGGACCGGCGCGCGTGATCGAGGCGATTCAGGAACGCAGCCGCCTGTTCACCGGCAACACGCCGCCGCCGCTGCCGCTCGTGAATGCAGCGCTGGCTTCGGTGAGAATTTTGAAAACAGATCGTTCGCTCCGCGCGCGGCTCGTGGCGAAAGTCGCCGCGGTCAAAGCGATGCTGATTCAGAACGGTTGGTCATCGCCGATGTTGGAAACGCCCGCACCAATCATCGCCGTGGTGCCGAGAAATTCACGCCACGCCGCGCAACTGAAACGCGCGCTGCTGCGGGCGGGCGTCTTCCCCTCGTTCATTTCCTACGCGGGCGGCACGCCGTATTTTCGTTTCGCGCTGTCCAGCGAGCACACCGCCGCGCAACTCGACGCACTGGTGCAAACCCTGATCAAAAACCCATGAGCGACGCCCGCCGCCTCGATCAATGGCTCTGGGCCGTGCGCCTGTTCAAGACACGCGCGCTCGCCGCCGCTGCGTGCAAGGACGGAAAAGTTCTCATTAACAGCCAGCCCGCGAAGCCTGCGCGCGACGTGCATCCGGGCGAAATCATTTCCGCCAAGGCCCACGGCGTGCAGCGCACCGTGAAGGCGCTGGCCGTGCCGCCCAGCCGCATCAGCGCAAAACTGGTTCCTGAATTTCTGGAAGACCTCACGCCCGCTGCCGAATACGAGAAGGCCCGCGAGGCCGCGCTCGCGCCGATCTTCAACTGGAGCAAAGGGCAAGGACGGCCCACGAAGAAGAGCCGGAGATTGTGGGAGCAGTCGCCCTTTTCCGAGTAGGCGCGCCGGCATTACCGCCCGCACCGCGCCCCGGAAGGCCCGACCCGGGCGCAAAAGCAATGGGCGCCCTAAAGAGCCCCGTGG
>JANOAY010000976.1:0-3386 GCA_031411375.1 Pedosphaera sp.
GCCTAGAACCTCGCCCGCAAACTCAAAGTCGTGGTGAACCAAGCAATCGCAAAATTATCGGCGGCAGTCCTGTCTCTACGACAGGAGATTCGCCCTTATTTTACAGGCTTTTTATCACTTCGCTTGCGCGTTGAGCCGGAAAACATTGGCGTCTCCCGGCGTGGCGTTTCGTTTCCTCCGAATTTTGGCCTGAATTCACTTCGTCCCGTCCGCCGGAAAATCCGGCGCGCGGTGGCGGTGAATAATTCCGATAAATCCTCCTTTTCTCATGCAAGCTTCCGCACAACAAATCTGGGGTTCCGTGCAGCAGTCCATTCAGCCGCTCGTCAGCAGCGATCAGTTCCGGCTCTGGTTCTCGCACATCCGTCCGAAGGCCCTCGATCACGATCTTTTCACGCTCGAAGTGAAGGATGAATTCACTGAAGTCTGGCTCGAGAAAAATTATCTCGATCTCATCCGCGAAAAGGCGATTCTCGCGCTCGGCCGGCCCATCAAAGTGAAACTCGAAGTCGGGAATGGTCTGCCGGTAAATCAGACAGACAAAGCCATGCGCGGCACACAGCCAAAAAACGAACCCGAGATCAGCGAGCGGCCCTCCAGTCCGTCGCGCGAGGTTCTGTTCAATCCCCGCAACACGTTCGACACCTTCGTCGTCGGCACGAACAACAACTTCGCCCACGGTGCGGCCATGGCCGTCGCGCAGACGCCCGGCAAATCTTACAATCCGCTCTTCCTCTACGGCGGCGTCGGCCTCGGCAAGACGCATCTGCTCCACGCCATCGGCCAGCACGTCGCCGCGCACAAGAAAGGCGCGCGCGTCGCCTACGTTTCCTCCGAGAAATTCACCAACGAGTTCATTGATGCCATTCAGAACAACCAGCTCGTCCGCTTCCGCCGCCGCTACCGCCAGACCGACGTACTGCTGATTGACGACATCCAGTTCCTCTCCGGCAAGGAGCGCATTCAGGAAGAATTTTTTCACACATTCAACGCCCTGCACGAGGCGCACAAACAGATCGTCCTGACCTGCGACCGGCCAGCGAATGAAATTGCCGGACTCGAACAACGCCTTGTCTCGCGCTTCGAGTGGGGTCTGTCCACCGACCTCCAGCCGCCGGACGTGGAAACGCGCGTCGCCATCCTCCGCAAGAAGATGAAGGCGATGAACGTGCAGATTTCAGACGAGGTGCTGAACTTCATCGCCAGCCGCATTCGCACCAACATCCGCCGCCTCGAAGGCGCGCTCACCCGCGTGGCCTCATATGCCGCGATTGTGAAGAGCGGCATGACCGTCGAGCGCGCCGAGGGTTTGCTGCGCGAGATGCTTCAGGAGGAAGGCCGCAACACCATCACGATTGAAGTGATTCAGAAGAAAGTGGCCGAGCACTTCGACATCCGCATCGCGGACATGACCAGCCGCCGCCGTCCCGAGAACATCGCCTTCCCCCGGCAGATCGCCATGTATCTCGCGCGTCATCTCACGGAAGGCTCGCTCAATGTGATCGGCGAAGCCTTTGGCGGACGCGATCACGGCACCGTGCTCCACGCCTTCCGCCTCGTGAAAGGCCGCATGGAAGTGGACCCCGACGTGCGCCAGACCGTGCAGTTTCTTGAGAAGCAGTTGCTGCGCTGAACTTCAAGTCAGCGCAGCGCAGGAACGCAAGAGCGGCGGAATAGACCGTCCGCAACTAACCCAACACCTGTCCACCAAATCGGGCAAGGCCATCACGTCTTTGTGTCCTGTAAGGGCCAAAAAAGGGGCTGTCCTCACAATCGTTCTCCGCCGTGATTGCCGAAGTGGACTGGCCCTCGGCGCAGAGAGCGAGGGGGGGGGGGATGAATTATTTCGTCGCCTCTCTTCGCCCCGCGCCGTGAAATTTTCAGAATAGAACCGCGCGTTCGCCGTCCGTCTCTCCTGAGTTGAAAATTTGACATGCGCGTTCAGGCGACGCCGTGATAAGTTCTTCCTCCTGATGCGAAAAGTTTGGCTGACCATGAGTCTGCTGGGTGGCGCGCTCCTGCTGGGATGCGCGCTGCTCGTGCCGGCCCATTTCCGCGCCGTGGATGCGGCGGCGGTCGAGGGCGCGGGCCAAAAACTGGCCGGCGGCACCACGCTCATCGGCGAGGGGTTGACCTTCGTGAGCGTGGAAAAAGTCGGCCCGGCGCGCATGCTCCTGCGCGTGGCCCAGTCGGAAAGCGTGGCGAAGGCGGACGTGCTCGCGCGCGGCGTGGCGCAGTTCGCACAGGAAAATCCCTCGCTCGTCGCGCTCGGCGGAGCGACGCCGTTGCTGGATAAAACCGATCTCGCTCCGAACGCCAAGGAGCCGCAGCCCATCATCGAAGTGCTCGCGCGGCGCACGGCGCGCGAAAAGACGCTGGCCTTGCTCCAGCAGTCGCGGCGTCCCGGCGTGCAGACCATTCTGCGGAACCGGCAGTTGACCAACACTGTGCATTTCCCGAGCGCGACCACTTCCTCCGGTCAGGCGCTGGACGCGGCGATTCTCACGGCAGGGCTGCTTTATCAGGGTGATTATTTCACGGCCTCGTTCCGCGACGCCTTCGAGGGACTGGCCATGCTCGCGAATCGCGGCCAAAGCTCCGACTCGCTCGAACTCGTCTATCTCGACCTGCTCTCGCTCGGCAAACGCCTCGACTGGGTGTCGCTCACCGAACTCATCAAGCAGGTCAACGACCTCAACACGCTGCGCGAACTCGCCGAGGCCATGCGCGCGAACGAGGAGGCGTCGCCAAACATTTACACGGCGGCCGTGCTGTCCGGGAACGCCAGCGGCGTGGCCAAGTATCTCACCAAGTTTTCCGAAACCGGTTTGAACGATCTCAACTTCGCGCTGCGCAATGGGCGCGGCGCAGTGGAGTTGCTCGTGAAGAATCAGCAGCGCATCTACTACGGCGGCGTGCGTGGCAAGATCGTGGGCTACGATCCGTTCGGCGCTTTATTTTACGCGCTGGTGCCGGCGGCGGTCGCCTCGCACGTCGGCGCGTTGCTGATCAAATACGCGCTGCTGCTGCTCGCGGCGTTCTGCATCGCGCGGGCGATTGGCAGCTTCGCCCCGATCGGGCACCGGCTCGGCATGAGGCTGGCGGGCGATTCCGTTTTCACGCTGGCGCTGACGTTCGTCATTGCCGTGGCCATCGAGCCGTTTCTTGGTCTGCCCAGTCAGGCGCATCCTTTTCCCTTACGAATTCAAATTCCCAATCTGGCCGCGGCGGCTGGAATTCAACTGTCACCACTCACTCCCAATTTTATGAACACACTCAGCCTTGTCTCGTTGATCACGTTCTTCGCCATCCAGGCGCTCATCTACATCTGGTGCCTCTCGCGGCTCGCGCGCATCCGCCGCGAGGCTGTGCCGCCGCCCATGAAA
>JANOAY010000977.1:0-7181 GCA_031411375.1 Pedosphaera sp.
CGCAAGTGCAAGTGAGCTTCAGCGAAAACGTGCAGGGCGTGAGCGCTGCCGACTTGCTGCTGAATGGAGCGCCCGCCACGGGGATCAGCGGCAGCGGCGCGAATTATACCTTCACCTTTCCGCAGCCGGCCTACGGCAACGTGCAAATCACCTGGGCCGTCGGTCATGCCATCACGGACACCGAGGTTGGCCTGAACGCCTTTGACCCCGCGCGGCCCGGCAACACCTGGGCCTACACGCTCGTGGATCTCACGCCACCGACCGTGGCGTCGAAGAACCCGGCGGCGAACGCGAACGTCACGAACCTCACGCAGCTCTCCATCACCTTCAGCGAAGCCGTGCTGGGCGTGAACGCGGGCGACCTGCACATCAACGGCGTCCCCGCGACCGGCGTGAGCGGCGGGCCGGCGACCTTCACCTTCACCTTCGCGCAGCCGAGCACCTCGGTCGTGAACGTGGACTGGGCCGGCACCCACGGCATCACCGACGCGTCCGCGCAGTTGAATCCGTTCAACGCCGCCGGCCCCGGCGCGACCTGGCAGTACTTCACGCCGGACAACGTGCCGCCCGTCGTCACCACCGTGTCGCCGCCGCCCGGCGCGACCGTGCGCGACCTGACGCAGTTCATCGTGACCTTTGGCGAGCCGGTCACCGGTGTGAGCGCGGGCGATCTGCGGGTCAACAACGTGGCCGCGCAAAGCGTGCTCGGCTCGGGCAGCGGCCCCTACACCTTCGGCTTCACCCAGCCCGCGACCGGCGCGGTCGAGGTGGCGTGGGCGGCGGGCCACGGCATCACCGATCTCGCGGTGCCCACGCCCAATGCGTTTGCTGGCGGCGAATACAATTACGTGCTCAACCCGAACGCGGTCTTCGCGGACAAGATTGTCATCAACGAAATCATGTTCCACCCGAGCACCGAGGCCACCAACCACGAGTGGATCGAGCTGCACAACACGGACACCGCCTCGGTCAATCTCACCGGCTGGCGCTTCACCAAGGGCGTGAACTTCACCTTCCCGAACGTGACCCTCGCGGCGGGAGGCTACCTCGTGGTCGCGGCCAGCGTGGATGCTTTCCAAATCAAACACCCCGGCGTGACCAACGTGATCGGCGGCTGGGCCGGGCAGCTCGGCAACACCGACGAGGAAATCCAACTCGAGACCGTGACCGGCGAAAACGTGGACACCGTTCACTACGCGGACGAGGGCGATTGGGCCGTCCGCCAGCGCGGCCCGCTCGACAGCGCCGCCCGCGGCTGGGAATGGTTCTCGCTCGCCGACGGCACGAACTTCAACACCGGCAACAGCACCATGGAGGGCGGACGCACGCTCGAGCTGCGCAACCCGCTGCTGCCCAATGAGTACGGCCAGAACTGGGGCTTCAGCACGCAGACCAACGGCACGCCCGGCATGGTCAACACCGCGCGCACGAACAACATCGCGCCCATGATTCTGAACGTCGCGCACTTCCCGCAGGTGCCGACGTCGGCGGACGAAGTGACCGTGACCGCGCGCATCCGCGACGAGCAGACCAACGGCCACAGCGTGGTGCTCTTCTCGCGCAACCACACCACGGCCAGCCCGGGCACGTTCTCCGGCGTGACCATGTTCGACGACGGCGAGCACAACGACGGACTGGCCGGCGACGGCGTGTATGGCGCGACCATCGCCGCGCAGGCCGTGGGCACGGTGCGCGAGTTTTACGTGCGCGCCATTGACCCGAACCAGCGCACCAACTTCTGGCCGGCCCCGGCGCGCTCCGAGACCGGCGTGTTCGCGCAGACGGTCAACGCGCTCTACCAGGTGGACAACGAGCAGTATGACACGAACGCCCTGCCGATCTTCCGCATCATCATGACCGGCACCGAGAGCGCGGAATATTTCGCCATCAACCAGAACAGCGACGCGGAGATGAACGCCACGTTCGTGACCACGGACGGCGAGGGGACGAAAGTGCGCTATCTGGCCGGGATGCGGATTCGCGGCGCAGGCAGCCGCAGCGGCACGCCCAAGAACAACCGGGTCAACATCCCCTCGGACACGCGCTGGAACGGCCTCACCGAGATTAACTTGAACAACCGTTACACCCACTCGCAGGTGCTCGGCTCGGCGCTGGCCCTCAAGTCCGGCCTGCCCACGGCCGCCGTGCGCCCGGTGCAATACCGCGTGAACGGCGCGAACCTGGCCAGCAGCGGCTCGCCGCAGTACGGCGCCTTCGTCTTCGTCGAGCCGATCAACGGCGACTGGGCCGAGGATCATTATCCGAACGACGGCGACGGCAACGCCTACCGCGCCTCGACCGGCAACCACAACGCGGACTTCACCAACTTCGGCACCAACGGCAATTCGTACGTGAATCGCGGCTACTTCAAGACCTCGAACCAGAGCGATGACAACTGGAGCGACATGAACCAGCTCACGCTCGCGCTCTCCACCGCCACGCCGGACAGCAACTACGTCGCGGCCGTCTCCGCCATCGTCAACGTCACGAACTGGATGCGCTATTTCGCCGTCTGTTCGCTCGTCGAGTACAGCGAGACTTCGCTCTGCGTCGGACGCGGCGACGACTACGCCATGTATCGCGGCGTGAACGACCCGCGCTTCACGATGATCCCGCATGACTTCGACACCATCCTCGGCGACGGCGATTCACCGGGCCTGATGAACACGGGCGAATCCATCTGGGCCATGGTCAACGGCCAGGCGGGCGGCGCGGCCTTGAGCGTGCCGATCCTGCCGCGCTTCGTGCGACATCCGGCGTTTGTGCCGACCTACTTCGCGGAGTTGAAGCGCCTGGGCGAAACGGTCTTCGCGCCCACGAACATTCATCCGCTCATTGATCAGCTGCTCGGGAACTGGGCGGCCAGCGCGACCATTCCGAACACGAAGAACTTCGCCGCCGCGCGCACGGCCAGCGTGCTGTCGCAGATTCCGCTGGCTTACAGCCTGGTTCACACGCTGCCGCTCTCGAACGGCGTGCCGCACTCGACCACCGCCACGATCACCTTGCGCGGCGCGGCCAACGCCATTGACACCCGCACCGTGCGCGTGAACGGCGCGGCCGGCACCTACTCGGCGTGGGAAGGCCGCTGGACGAACAGCACCGTGGCGTTGCAGCCGGGCTACAACAATCTGCTCGTCGAATTCGTGGGCGTGAACAGCACGGTCTTCAGCACCAACCTCGTGGTCTGGTACGACACCGGCGCGTTCACCGACGTGAGCGGGGCCCTCGCGGCGAACACTCTCTGGTCACCCGGCGCAGGTCCGTACCGCGTGACCGGCGCGCTCACCGTGAACAACGGCGCCACGCTGACCATTCAGCCGGGCACCACGGTCTTCCTGAACGCCGGCGTGAACCTCACGGTCGCGAACGGCGGACGCCTGCTCGCGGAAGGCACGCCCACGGCGGGGATTCGTTTCCTCCCGTCGCCCGGGCCGAGCAACCGCTGGGGCGGTCTCATCATCAACGGCGCGGCGGCTTCGCCCGAAACGCGCCTCGCCTACGCACATCTCGAAGGCAACAACAGCTCGGCCATTGATGTGAACGCAGGCACAGTTTTCTTCGATCACCTGACCTTCGGCACGCCGGACCGCCGCTACCTCGATTTGGATGGCGCGTCCTTCGTCGTCAGCCACAGCGTGTTCCCGGACGCGACGGTGGCGATGGAGCCGATTCACGGCACGCTCGGCGTGAAGGCCGGCGGGCGCGGCATTTTCGTGCGCAACTTCCACGGGCGCACCCTGGGCTACAACGACACGATTGATTTCACCGGCGGCAACCGGCCCTCGCCCATCGTGCAGTTCCTCGACAGTGTCTTCACCGGCAGTGACGACGACATCCTCGACATTGACGGCACGGACGCGTGGGTCGAGGGCAACATCTTCCTGCACGCGCACCGGAACGGCTCGCCCGATTCCTCAAGCGCGGTCAGCGGCGGCAACGACAGCGGGCAGACTTCCGAAATCACCGTCATCGGAAATATTTTCTACGACGTGGATCAGGCCGCGACCGCGAAACAGGGCAACTTCTACAACTTCATCAACAACACGGTCGTGAACCAGAACGGCGTCGGCTCACAGGACAGCAATGTGGTGGCGGTGCTGAATTTTGCGGACGAGGGCATCGCGCAGGCGCTCGGCATGTATGTCGAGGGCAACATCATCTTCGGCGCGGAACGGCTGGTCCGTGACCTGACCAATTCCACGGCCGTCGCGAGCAACACCGCGTTCCACAACAACCTGATGCCGTTCACCTGGGCGGGCACGGGGACGAACAATTCCACCGCGAATCCCCTGCTCACCCATGTGCCGCAACTCGCGGAGACGACGGGCTTCAGCTCGTGGGAAGCGGCGCAGGTCTTGCGCGCGTGGTTCGCGCCAGCCTCCGGTTCGCCCGCGCTCGGCAGCGGGCCGAACGGTCGCGACAAGGGCGGGGTGATTCCCATCGGCGCTTCGATCTCCGGCGTGCCGGGCGGCACGAACAGCCAGGCCGCGGCCTCGCTCATCGTGGGTCCGCTGCGCACGGGCAACAGCATCCCGGCGGGCGCGGCCAACTTCCCCAACGGCTCCGGCTTTACGCACTACAAGTGGCGGCTCGACCTCGGTCCGTGGAGCGCGGAGACGGCCTCGGCCACGCCCATCGCCTTGAGCAGCCTGACGCCCGGCGCGCATCGCGTGGATGTCGTGGGCAAGCGCGACTCCGGGATGTATCAGGACGACACGAACTTCGGCCCGGTCGCGCTCGTCACCGAATCGCGCACCTGGTTTGTGAACACGAACCTCAGCCCCATTCGCCTCAACGAAATTCTCGCGGACAACAGCGGCGCGCTCGTCAACGGCGCCACCACGCCGGACGCGGTGGAGCTCTTCAACGCCTCCTCCGCGCCCATTGACCTCGGCGGCATGAGACTGACCGATGACGCGACGGACCCGGACAAATTTGCCTTCCCGCCCGGCTCGATCATTCCGGCGGGCGGCTATCTCGTGGTCTATGCGGACAGCGCGAACACGCCGGGGCTGCACTTGGAATTCTCGCTCTCGGCCAATGGCGAGAGTCTCTTCCTCTACAACAGCGTGGCGAACGGCGGCGCGCTGGCAGACTCGATCACCTTCGGCTTGCAGCTCGACAATCTTTCGATTGGCCGCCTCGCGGACGGCTCGTGGAATTTGTGCGTGCCGACCTTTGGCGCGGCCAACGTGGCGGCCGGACTCGGCGACCCGCGCCAGTTGCGCATCAACGAGTGGCTTGCCGTCGGACTCACGCTTTCGCCGGATGATTTCCTCGAACTGTATAACTTCGACACGCGGCCGGTCGCGCTGGGCGGACTGTATCTGAGCGACGAGCCGGACGGCTGGCGCACGCGGCATCAGATTCCCGCGCTCAGTTTCATCGCGGGCGGCGGCTACCGCTCGTTCATCGCGGACGGCAATCAGAACAGCGGCGCGGATCATCTGAACTTCTCGCTCTCGCCGGAACAGGGCGTGTTGAGCCTCGCCAACCGCGACACCTCGATCATTGACATCGTGGTCTACCTCTCGCAGCGCGTGGACGTGTCGCAGGGCCGCTCGCCGAACGGCTCGTCGAACGTCGTCTATTTTGCGCTGCCCACGCCGGGCGCGCCGAACCCGACCGCGTTGAACACGAACAGCGGCGTGGTCATCAACGAAGTGCTGGCCAACAACCAGTCGCTCGCCGAGCCGGATCTCACGACGCCGGACTGGATCGAGTTCCACAATCTCTCCGCCGTGCCGGTGGACATCAGCGACATGAGCGTGACGGACGACACGCTGGTGGCGCGTCGTTACATCTTCGCGCCCGGCACGAGCATCGGCGCGCTGGGATATCTGCGGCTGCGCTGCGATCCCGACATGCTGGCCTCGGCCACGAACACGGGCTTCGGACTCAAGTCGAGCGGCGGCGCGATTTACCTTTTCGACAAGCTGTCGAACGGCGGCGGGCTGGTGAACGCCGTGGTGCATGGCTTGCAGACGGCGGACTTCTCCATCGGCCGCATTCCGAACGGCACCGGGCCGTTCGCACTCACGGTGCCCACGTCCTTGGCGGACAACGGCGTGGCCGGTGCCTCGCTCGGCAACGTCTCGCTCGTGAAGGTCAACGAATGGCTCGCGGCGGCGGACCCCGGCGACGACGACTGGTTTGAACTCTACAATCCCAACGCGCAGCCCGTGGCGGTCGGCGGACTCTATCTCACCGACACGCTGGCCAACCGCACCAAGTCGCAAATCCCCGCGCTCTCCTTCCTCGGCGGCGGCGGCACGAACGGCTGGCAGCGTTTCTGGGCGGACAGCAATCCCGGCGCGGGCGCGGACCATGTGAACTTCAGCCTCGGCGCGGGCGGCGAAGCGCTCGGCTTCTCGATCAGCGCGGCCACGCTCGTGGATTCCATCACCTTCGGCGCGCAAGCCGTGGGCGTCACGGAAGGCCGCTTCCCGGATGGCAGCACCAACATCGCCCGCTTCCCCGGCACCGAGTCCCCGGGCGCGGCGAACTACCTCTCGCTCTCGAACGTGGTCATCAACGAGGCGCTGGCCCACACCGACCTGCCCTTCGAGGACGCCATCGAGCTGCGCAACCTCACCGGGACGAACGTCAACATCGGAAGCTGGTGGTTGAGCGACGCGAAGAGCGCGTTGAAGAAATACCGCATCCCGAACGGCACCATCCTTCCCGCCAACGGTTACGCGGTCTTCTATGAATACCAGTTCAACGCGGACACGAACGATCCCGCGAGCTTCTCCCTGAGCAGCGGCGGCGGCGACGAAATCTATCTCTCGGCGGCGACCACGAACGGCGTGCTGACCGGCTTCCGCGCGCGCGTGGATTTCGGCGCGTCGCAGAACGGCGTCTCCTTTGGCCGCTACCTCACCAGCAACACCAACGAGGAGTTCACCGCCATGAGCGCGCGCTCCTTCGGCCAGAACGATCCCGGCAGCGTGGCCATCTTCCGCACCGGCACCGGCCAGGCCAATCCCTATCCCAAGGTCGGCCCCGTGGTCATCCGCCAGATTCAATATCACCCGCCCGACGCCGGCACGAACGACAACTCGCTCGATGAATTCATCGAGCTGCGGAACATCACCGGCTCATCGGTTCCATTGTTCGATCCGACCAATACGGCCAATGTCTGGCGTCTGGCCAATGCAGTGAGCTTTGATTTCCCG
>JANOAY010000978.1:0-2258 GCA_031411375.1 Pedosphaera sp.
CAGATTGTTCGCGCACGCGCCACCATCGACGCGCAATTCTTTCAAGCGAATCTTCGCGTCGCTCTCCATCGCGCGCAGCACGTCGGCGACTTGGAAGGCGATGCCCTCGAGCGCGGCGCGGGCGATGTGCGCCTTGGTCGAACCGCGCGTGAGTCCGATGAGCAGGCCGCGCGCGTATTGGTCCCAATGCGGCGCGCCCAACCCGGCGAACGCGGGCACGAGATACAAGCCGCCGTTGTCCGGCACTTGCGAGGCGAGCGCCTCGACATCGCGCGACGAGGTGATGATGCCGAGTCCGTCGCGCAGCCATTGCACGACCGCGCCGGCGATGAAGATGCTGCCTTCGAGCGCGTATTCGGTGCGTCCGCCGATCTTCCACGCGACGGTCGTGAGCAGGTTGTTGCGCGAGGCGATGGGTTTCGTGCCGGTGTTCATGAGCATGAAGCAGCCGGTGCCGTAGGTGTTCTTCACCATGCCAGGCTTGGTGCAGACTTGTCCGAACAGCGCCGCCTGCTGGTCGCCCGCGATGCCGGCGATGGGAATGGCCGCGCCGAACAAGTTGCATTCGCCATACACTTCGCTCGAGGAACGCACCTCGGGCAGCATGGTGCGCGGCACGCCGAACAGCTTCAGCAGGTCATCATCCCAATCGCCGGTGTGGATGTTGAAGAGCATGGTGCGCGAGGCGTTGCTCGGGTCGGTGACGTGGACGCGTCCGCCGGTGAGATTCCACACGAGCCACGAGTCCACGGTGCCGAAGGCGAGTTCGCCCGCGCGGGCCTTCGCTTTCGCGCCCGGCACGTTCTGCAAAATCCATTGAACCTTGGTGCCGGAGAAATAGGCGTCCACGACGAGGCCTGTTTTCTGGCGAATGGTTTTCGCGAGGCCGCGCGCCTTAAGCTTATCGCACACCTTGGCGGTGCGGCGGTCCTGCCAGACGATGGCGTTGCAAATCGGCTGCCCGGTCTTGCGGTCCCAGACCACGGTTGTTTCGCGTTGGTTGGTGATGCCGATGGCAGCGACATCGTTCGCGGTGAGGCGCGCTTTGTTCAACGCCTCGGCGGCTACGCTGCGTTGCGTGGCCCAGATTTCCTGCGCGTCATGCTCGACCCAGCCGGGCTGCGGAAAAATTTGCCGGAACTCCTGCTGCGCCACCGAGACGACGGAGCCGTGATGGTCGAAGACGATGGCGCGCGAACTGGTCGTGCCTTGGTCGAGAGCGAGGATGTGTTTCATGAGAATTTGCTAGTTGCCACGGATGAAACACCGATGAAACACGGATTCGGAAAGAATCCGGTTTGAATCTTATCCGTGTTCAATCCGTGTTTCATCCGTGGCTGAAAATCACGCTGGCCAGAAAAATTTGTAGAACAACGCGCCCGCCACGCCGCCGATGATCGGGCCGACCACGGGAATCCACGCGTAGCCCCAGTTGGAATCCGTCTTGCCGGGAATGGGCAGCAGCGCGTGCGCGAGGCGCGGGCCGAGATCGCGCGCGGGATTGATGGCGTAGCCCGTCGAACCGCCGAGCGAAAGGCCGATGGACCAGACGAGGAAGCCGACAAGCAGCGGACCGAGTCCGTTTTTTAAGCCGGAGACTTCGACAAGGTTGTGCGTCGATGGAATCGCCATGATGCCGAGCAGGAGCACGAAGGTGCCGATGATTTCGGTGAGGAGATTCGCGCCGGAGTTTCGCACCGCCGGTGCCGTGCAGAAGACACCGCGCACCGCCGCCTTGTCTTCAGTGATGCCCCAATGCGGCAGATAGGCAAGCCACACGAGCACCGCGCCGAGGAAAGCCCCGATCATCTGCGCGGCGATGTAAGTGGGGACGGCCGAGAAAGGAATGGAGCCGATGGCCGCGAGTCCGAGTGTCACGGCGGGATTCAAGTGCGCGCCGCTGATGGTGCCGACGGCATACGCGCCAACCATGACCGCAAAACCCCATCCGGCGGTGATGACGATCCAGCCGCCGCCATTTCCCTTGGATTGTTTGAGCAGGACGTTCGCGACGACGCCGTCGCCGAGGAGAACGAGGAGCATGGTTCCAATTAGTTCAGCAGAGAATACACTCATGGCTTTGTGCGTTTGTTTGGGGACGGGCCGGACGCTAGCAACGGGCCGAGTGAAAGGCAAAGGCCCAATCGCGCGTTCCCTGGACAAGTGGCGGCAGGCATCCTTGCCTGCCAGTGAGGGCCGGCTTCCAGCCGCCCGGACAGGGTATGAGAAGGGAAAGCAGTCTGAAAATATTTACACAG
>JANOAY010000979.1:0-2002 GCA_031411375.1 Pedosphaera sp.
GTGCCGATGACGGAGTTCGCCGATGACTACCTGCGCACCGTCCGCCTCGCGCACACGGCCGTGCGGAAGCACTCGGCGTGGGCGCGTGTGTACCTTTCGCTGGAACATCATTGGAACATGCGCTTCGACAAGAGCAGCGACCGCACGTCGTTTCCGGCGCGCGCATTTGTGGATTACTTCGCCAAGCAGGCGCGCGCGGGTGGCGACTTCGACTGGCACATCGCGTTTCATCCGTATCCGGAAAACCTGTTCGAGCCGCGCTTCTGGCGGGACAAGACCGCGACCACCAATGTGCTCACGACGCCGCGCATCACGTTCAAGAACATCGAACTGCTGCCCGCGTATTTACGCCGTCCCGAACTGCTCTACCAAGGCCAGCCGCGCCGGATCATTTTGAGCGAGCAAGGGTTTCACACGCCGAAAGGCACGAACGGTGAAATCACCCAAGCCGCGGCCTACGCCTACGCTTACAAGAAGATCGAGGCCATTGACGGCATCGACTCGTTCATCCTGCACCGCCATGTGGATCACAAAGATGAGGGTGGCCTGCTGCTCGGCCTGCGCGGCCTGACGCCCAACGCCACGGAATCGCGCCCGAAGAAAAAATCGTGGGAAGTTTTCCGCGCAGCGGACACGCCGGAGTGGGAGAAGGCTTTTGCGTTCGCGCTGCCGGTCATCGGGCTGACTAACTGGAGCGAGGCAGTGAAATGATCCGCAAGGCGTTCAAAATGTCGGTGCATCCTGATCAGCATGAGGAATATGCGCGGCGTCATCAGCCCATCTGGTGCGAACTGGAAGAGACGTTGCTGGCGCACGGTGTCCGCACCTACTCGATCTTTCTCGATGAGGAGACGAGCACGCTGTTCGCCTACGTGGAGTTCGAGAGCGAAGAACGGTGGCAGGCGATTGCGCAAACGGAAGTCTGTCAGCGTTGGTGGAAACACATGCGCGAAATCATGCCGAGCCATCAGGACAACCGTCCCGTGTCGCAGGAACTGCGCGAGGTGTTTTATCTCGAACAGCGCGCTCAGTGAAATAATTCCACCGCGCTCATCCGCACCGCCTGGCCGCGCAGCAGCACGCGGTCACCGCGCACGGCGAGTTTCACCAATCCGCCGCGCGCACTGGCCTGCCAGGCGGTGAACTCGTTGCGTCCGAGTTTCGCCTGCCACCACGGGCCGAGCGCGCAGTGGGCGGAACCGGTCACGGGGTCTTCGTTCACTCCGGCGGCGGGCGCGAAGAAACGGGAAACGAAATCAACCTCCGGCGACTCACTGCGGCACGTCACGATCACGCCGCGCACCGGCTGCCGGGCCAGCGCGGTGAAATCCGGCCGCAAGGCGCGCAGCGTTTTTTCGTCCGCGACTTCGACAAGGTAATCCATGCCGTTCGCCGCCGTGGCCGCCAGTTCACAGCCCAGCGCCTCGCGCAATCCTGATGGTGACGGGATGGGTTGAGCGATGACGGCGGGGAAATCCATTTCGATCCACGCGCCGTCGCGCCGGCAGGTCAGCAGGCCGCTCAAGGTGTGAAAACGTGCCGCCTCGGTCACGGGCAGCACGCACGTTTCCCAGAGTACGAACGCGCTGGCGAGCGTGGCGTGACCGCACAACTTCACTTCGGTCGTGGGCGTGAACCAGCGCAGCGACCAGCCGTCCGCCGCGCGGTGCAGGAAGGCCGTCTCGGACAAGTTCATCTCGCCCGCGACGCGCTGCATCCAGGCCGCGTCGCGCGGTGCGGCGAGCACACCCACGGCGGCGGGATTGCCGGTGAACGGTTTGGCGGTGAAGGCATCAACAACGTGCAGGGTCTGGCGCATGGCGCGGGATCAAGGGCGTTACTTCGTCCGCAAAAACCACGCGGCAAACTTATCCAGCCCGGCCTCAATCAGTGTCGAGGGATTGTAGCCCAGCATCCGTTTCGCTTTGTCCACGTTTGCGTAAGTGAGTGGCACATCGCCGAGTTGCGCGGGCTGACGCTCGATCAATGGTTTGATGCCGAG